>JAUZOB010000133.1 GCA_030706665.1 Bacteroidota bacterium | reverse complement strand
TTTTTTAATCATGCCAGAGTCCACTCTTTGATAATATTGTGAAGTTTTATATCCGGCAGGAATTGTAATAAATATGAAATGTGTTTTTTCATATCCAGGCAGATTGAATTCTCCCATATTATTTGTAGAAACAACATTCAACCCATCCGAAACCATGACCTTACTCAATGGTTTTTCACCAATATCAAAAATTCCATTTTTATTTGAATCTATGTATACCACCCCTTTATAATCGCTTGCGAAACAGGATATTTCCCACACAAACAGACATAATGTTGCAAATAATATTTTCATAAAATTTCTATTTCTACTCTATATACAATTTTTAGAACTACATTAATGAGTCGAGAATGTTTTGAAATAAATAACAGACATAAAAGAGGGTGCCCAAAGCACCCTCTTTAAAATATTTAAGACATGAGATCAGATAATCATTTCCAAATAGTAAACGTATACTTTGAATCTGCCGGAGGAATAGGATATCCATCAAATACAATCGCTAAGTTTAGTTCTGAAGAGAGTAGATTATACGTTCCTACCACTCCTTTATGGAAAGTTAAATCATAACCTGACCCTACGACATGGACATCATCAGCCATCGTGACAGTCCCCTGAAAAGTAGTCTTATCATAGTCACCCAGATCAAGTTCTAACGTAGTTAACAAATTTTGATCTTGCCAGAAAGGGAAAGTGACCTTAACTTTATTACAACTACTATTAACTTTTACTCCGGTACAATAGGCAGGACTCCAGCCAGACCATATGCCATCAAGAATCTTTAGATCCCCGTCCCATCTATCGGCAATACAGCCAATTGTTGGGACATAATAACCTACGACCAAATTCCAATCCGCACTTTTACCAGTAGGTGCAGTTACACGATATTTTGAAACCTTTGAAAAGTCGGCATATTGTCCAAATTTAGGAGCTCCATCCAATGGTTCAACTTTGCATCCTTCTGCTAATGTTGCAGAAGCCCATATATTAGTCAAATCGATACTCCGATCTTTTACAATAACTGAGTCTATATAGTTGATGGTATCAATCACATTATCAACAACCACTTGTTTCTTAATAATTCCTGTTGTATCCATTTCTGCCAAAGAAACTGATTGGAAAAAAGGTTGATTAGGAATAATCGAAACCTGGATTTCTTCACTTTGTTGACACGCAACAAACGACAAAGAAATGATCAGCAATAAGAGATAATAATATTTCATGAGTAGTTCTTTTTAAATAATGAATTAATTGTCCCATCCGAACAATTGTTTTAGTTTCGGATTTAAAAGAATTTGAGAATATGGAATTGGTCGATAATAATGTTTGGGCTCAATAAAAACTCCTTCACTATTTTGTTCAATTTTGAACATTACATGACCATGATCACCAAATTCCAGATAGTATGGAATATCACTATTACTTGTAATCTGTTTATAAACACCAGTAATATTACCAGGATCATTATCCGAAATGAAATAGTCTGGTTTTCCGTCTCCGGTCATATCCACCATACCTGATTTTGGGACATAGATTCCTTGTTGCTTTTGTTCAAAGACTTTTCCCATTTTCCATCTCATCAAATCATCAAATCGGAAACCTTCAGCAAATAGTTCAACGTTCCTTTCTCTTCTAACTTCAAGTAATTCTGCTTTTTGTGAAGAAGTTATATTATTATAAAAAGCATTTAAAACAGGATCAATAGGAGGATTCATTTTTAAGTCAGTAACACCTGCCCGTTTTCTCAACTTATTAATCGTATTATCTAAGTCTGTTTGTGTCAATTTACCAAGTTCAGCCAGTGCTTCAGCATTAATCAGAAGCACCTCTGCATAACGATAGAGAGGAAGATCAGTATAAACAGTTCCACACCCTTCAAAATGAGCAGCAGCCTGTTTCGGCATAAATTTTATCTGTCCGTAACCTCCTGTAATTCCTATTGAAATTGAATTTGGAGTCGTGCTGGTAGGATAAATATAACCAGGGAACATGATCGATTGTTTAAAACGTGGATCTCTGTCCTTAAAGGCAAAACTAAATTCCAGAGTATCTGTCACACTTTGGGGAACAAACGTTCCATCTGTATAAAGATAGGTATCGGCCATGGTACGACTAATACCATTTTCAAAGGCTAAAACAAGTTCTGCACCATGAGTCCTTTTGCCTCTTTCATAGTCTGTGTACATTAATATCTCGGGATTAGCACTTAGATTTAATTCTCCATTGAAAAGATTTCCATAATCTTCATTTGGATTTCCTGTAGTATGGATTGAAAATCTGCCTGATTGCATGACTGCATTAGAAGCTTCTACTGCTTTATTATAGAAATACTCCGGAGCCTTAGTTACATGTAGATCTTTCTCACCTGCATGATATTTCCGGTGGGTTCCCTCGTAAAGGCAAAATCTGGCCAATTCAGTATAAGCAACCCATTTTGAAAGTAATGTTTTATGTATCTGATCAGGGAGATATTGGGATGCAAACTCAAGATCTGCAATAATCGAATCAGCAATCAACTCACGGGTATCAGCAGCTTTATACAACAAAGAATCATTAGTATTCAGCGTATTGGAATACCATGGAACATCACTGAATTTTTTAATCTTATCAAAATAGAATTTTGCTCTGGCAAAATGTCCTATGGCCTGATATTTTAGAATCTCATTCTTATCTCCGGTTACTTTTTTTGAATTTTCCAGAAAATAATTAACACTTCTCAAAATACCCCAATCCCAGCCTGTGGCATTGTATTGAGTTAATGTTCCATACATCAATTCTGAGATACCGTTTTTATAAACAGTGATATTATCTGACGGACGATCCCAATAAGTAGGACCCCAATAATCATAAAACTGATTTGAAAATGTTTGAAGATCCTCAACCGATTTGAAAAAGTTCGCCTCTGCGATGCTTGTTTGAGGGTAACGTTCCAGAAAGCTATCATTACAACTTGCCAGAAACATACCTATAATTGGAAGAATTAAAAATATTCTTTTCATTACACAATTTTTTAATATTTAGAAAGAAACATTCAAACCGAATGAATATGTTTTTTGTAGAGGGTAATTCCCTAATGTTTCAGGATCCAAATTCTTATTCTTAATTCCAGTCCATGTCAACAAGTTTTCTCCACTAACATAGATTCTGGCAGAATTCAGTTTCATCTTCTCACATACCTTCTTAAATAATTTATCCGATAGAGTATAACCAATAGTCATATTTTTCAATCTAACATAGGCGGCATTTTGAATATATCGGTCATTTGCCCATCCCAATTCGTGCCCACTCCAGGTAGAAGCGGCATATCCTTTGATTCTCGGCAAATATGCATCTCTACGATTAGGTGTCCACATATTATCAATCTGATATACTTGTGTATTAGTCCATGGTGATTGATAAGACGCCCAGAAGTAAATATCAGTTGGATAATAATCTTGCTTTAACACTCCCTGGAAGAAAGCATTCATATCAAAACCTTGCCAACTACAATTTAAGGTATAACTTGTTTGATATCGAGGATGAGAGTTCCCAATTATCTTAGAATCCTGCATGTCGTAAACGGTATTTGCAGGTCTGATAACTCCGTCTCCATTAAGATCTTCAAATCGGATATCACCAGGTCCGGGAGTTATTTTTTCCGGATAAGTCCAATAGGCACTCTGATTTGCATGATTTTTCAACTCCGAAGGAGACTGAAACAATCCTGTAGAATGAAAACCATAAATTGTTCCTATTTCGTAACCCTCAAAGTAATCAGCTAAATTTCCATTCGGGTTATCATATTTAGTAACCCAGGTTCTGCTGTCTGCCAGCGTAACTCGTAAGCCATATTTAAAAGGAGAACTCAAGAAGTTAAATTGATCATTCCATGCAACTGATAACTCCCAACCTTTTGTCATTAGATCAGCCGCATTCATTCGAGGCTCTGCAGTTCCCAAAACACTTGGTAATGTTTTACTTTTGATTAGCATGTCTAAAGTTGCTCTATGATAGTAATCGAAAGATGAAGACAATCTATTGTCTAAGATTCCGAAATCAACTCCATAGTTTGTTGTTCTTACTTTTTCCCATGTTAAATCACCGGACACAAGCCCCGGTGCATAAACAGTTGTTTGTTGGTCTAAGGTTTGGCCTTGAATAATAGAACCGGTTTTTCCACTACTCATGAATGGGAGATAATTATAATCTGACACATCCTGATTTCCCAATTTACCGTAAGAGAATCTCGGTTTCAGTTGACTAACGACATCAGAAAGTGGCTTAAAGAAACCCTCTTTATGAATATTCCATCCTAAAGAGAGTGAAGGGAAGAAGCCAAAACGACTATCTTTTCGGAATCTGGATGTTCCATCATAACGTCCATTAGACTCTATCAGATATTTATCATCGTAACTGTAATTTACCCTATAAAATCCACTTCTGGTAGAAAAGTCTGAAATCCATTCCCCTACATTCTGATCTCCCGTTCCTAATCTAATTGATGGAACACTGGTACTAATCAAATCCTTCCGAGATCCCCAGAAATAACTGCTATATCGGTATTCCTGATTATATCCGGCCATTACATGGAAATAATTCTTTCCAATTTTTTTATCCAAATCAGTATACAGATCAAAAACATTTTGTGTATTAAAATATGCATCATGTTCAGCGTAAGTAACAGGGAACATCACAGAACTATATTCAGGTCCATATTTATAATCTATTGGAAGAGAAAAGGTTCTATAATCCGTATTTGAACGAATAAAGGAAGCTCTTCCTGTAATAGACCAAAGATCTTTGATTACATCCAATTTTCCTGTAAACGAAGTATTATAGGAAGACACTTTATTGGTAGCACGTCCTCCTTCCTGAAGTGCACCAAAAACAGACGCTCCGGAGTAAGTCCAGGATCCATCAGGATTCTTGGGTACATCTGTCGAAGGAGTACTATACAGATTATTCATACTTATTCCCTGTGACGGTTCATCATATACGCTATAGATGTAGGATGTATTATTGGAAAGGGTGAACCAATTGGTCAGTTTAAAATCCATCTTCCCTCTAATGTTATATTTATCATATATGTCATTCCCGTATTTAAACATACCTTCCTGACGATAATATGCTCCTGAAAAATAATAGTTTATTCTCTGATTTTTTCCCGAAATAGCTATATCATGATTTTGAGATATACCATACTTTTTCATTGCTTCGTCATACCAGTTGGTACTTCCTGCATATTGCCATAAATTTGGGTTATTCGGATTAATACGGACAGCATCTGCCTGTCCCATAGCAACCTTATGAAGATAGCCCTTTTCATAAGCACCATCATAAGTATACCAACCACCTCCACCAAGATTCTTAATTGCAATCACGGTATCAGGAGCCATAATAAATTTAGGAATGCGAATTGGAGTGCGGAATGAAGTATTTGTTCCAACGTCAACCGACATCCCTTCTTTTTTTGCATTTTTAGTGGTTACCAAAACGACACCAAAAGCAGCACGTGCGCCATAAATAGATGCAGAAGCAGCATCCATCAATGTTGAAACGCTCTCAATATCGGTCGGGGTTAATCTCATTAATTCCTCTACCGTTGAAGGCTCATCATCAATAACAATCAAAGGTTGTCCACCGTTAAGAGAGGTTATCCCCCGAATATTAAAAGATGGAGTTTCAGTTGAACGACCACTTGAAACAGTAATGTTCAAGTTTGGAATAAGTCCTTGCAATCCTACTGCAGCATTCGGAATTGGACGATTGACCAGAGCTTTTGAGCCTACCTGTCCAACAGCACCGGTAAGGTTAACTTTCTTCTGTACACCATAACCAACTGCAACAACCTCATCCAATCCTACATTTGCATCATGCATGACAACATTAATAGAAGATTTACTCCCAATTGGAATCTCTTGAGAGATCATTCCAATAAATGAAAAAATCACCGATTTAACGCCTTCCGGCACCTCGATAGAATAATTCCCATTTATATCTGAAACCGCTCCACTGTTTGTTCCTTTTGCAAGCACTGAAACTCCCGCTAAAACTGCACCTGAAGCATTTGTAACTTTCCCCGTAACACGTTTCTTTTGAATTGCAGGAGCTCTCATATTTCCCGTTTCACTCTTCTTCAGAGATATTACGATGTCTTTATCAAAAACCTTATAGCCTAAATTTGTTCCATTAAATACAGTTTGTAGGACTTCTTCAATCTTTGCATTTCTCACATTTATCGAAATCCTTTTCTCTGCAGGAATTTGCTCATTCTTATAGAAGAAATCGAATTCAGTCTGCCCTTGGATAGTCTTAAAAACTTGTTCAATACTTGCATTATGCAGTTTCAGTGTGATATTAGCAGTTTGCGAGTAGGCACTGGCAAAAGATTGGAAGACTGAAAATAATATCAGATAGAGTGTTAACCTCATAATTAGGAATGATTTAGAAATAACTTTCCTTTTCAGGAAAGATTTCTCACCTGTTAATTTTTTCATAGATTTGTAGTGTTTAGTTATAATACTTAAGGTTGTCCAAAACACTGGACAATTATGGCGGGGAATGTTGGCGCATTTCCCGCTTTCTTGATTACATAGATTAGTTGTAAATCATAGGCTATGTGCTTTTCTATTGGTTTGAGATAATATTATAATTTCATTGTTTTGGTTTACTTTCCATTGAATTGAGGTTGTCTCATTAATCATTCTGAAGAAATGTCCGATAGGTTTTGATTTTCTTATGACACCTGAAAAATGCATTTCTTTAAATTTATTGTGATCATACACAATATGAACTCCATACCAATGTTCAACAACAAGAATCAGATTATCAAACGACTCGTTACTAAAACGAAGAACGCCGTCTTTCCATGCTGCATATAAATCAGTATTTACATTTATAATATTTACAGTTTTCTCTTCTTCATTATATTCTACCTGTTGCCCTGGCTTCATAATGAATTTATTTGCACCGATATTTAATTCTACTTTACCGTTTATTAAAGTTGTTTGAATTGTCTTTTCTTCTTTGTATGCACGAACATTAAACTCTGTTCCCAATACAGTTATCCGTTGTTTCGAGGCATCCACATTAAAAGGATGCTCTCTGTCTTTATGAATTCTAAAATAAGCCTCACCTTCAAGTTGCAGGTTTCTGTTTTCAGATGAAAAATCATTGGGTAGTTTAATTGTAGATCCTGAATTTATCCACACCTTGGAGCCATCTGACAATTGAATTTCAGAAGATTGTCCCTGAGGCACAACAAACTGAGTAAATCCATTTGAGATTGGGATATTCTTTTTAACTGGCAGGAATAAATATGACAACCATCCAATACCAATTGAAATGATTATTATTGCAGCATATTTTATTAAAGAAATGAAGAATCTTCTTTTTCGATTCAATTCATCATTGAAGTCAATTCTTTCTTTAAAACTTTTCCAGGACTCTTCAACATCACAATTATTTTCTCCATTAAATAAACGTGCACTATCCCAAAGATCCTTTATTCTAAAAAACTCTGCTTTAAAATCCGCATCGTTTTTTAAACGTTCCAGAAGAAGCTTCTTTTCGGTCTCTGAAAGTGCCTCGTTAAAGTATTTCTCGATCAATTCTTCATCTTGTAGCATAGCTTCTTCAATATACATTACTATACTATGATCGCTGAAGAATGTTTTACCCTACCTCGAATTTTAAAATTTTTTATTTAAGAAAGGAAAAATATAATAAAAGGAAGATAATCTTTCATTTCAGCACGCAGTATTTTAAGTGCTTTTGACATTTGCTTTTCGACTGCTTTAATTGAAACTCCCAATTCGTCGGCAATTTCATGATTCTTCTTCCCATCAAACCGACTCATCCGAAAAACCTGAAGGCATTTCTCAGGTAATTTATTTAATGCTTCCTGAAACTGTTGTTCGACTTCTTTTTCAATCAAACTACGGATTCCATTTTCTGAATTATAATAATATAATTCTTCAAGGCATACCTGTTGTTTGAATGAATCCTCAAATTTCTTTTTGCTTTTCTCCTTTTCAAAATATTGCAAACTCTGGTTGCGGATCATCTTGAACAGATATGCATTCAACGACGTATTGATCTCAATTGTATTCCGCTGATTCCAAAGTCTATAAAATATCTCCTGAACAAAGTCTCGTGCTATCTCTTCTTCTACAAATTTCAGGGCATAATGGAACAATGGAGTATAATAGTCATCATACAAAAACCTGTAAGCAGATTCATTGCCTTCTTTCAATTGTCCTATCAATATCTTTTCAGCAGCCTGCATTCATTTAGTTAATTAGTCAGAAGAATCGAGGAAACAATCCGGATTGGTGTAATAATTTTCTATAAAAATAGAAACATTAATTTTATTCTCTCGCTCCGGAACTGTTTATTTTTTATGAAGTCATTTGATTTTCTAACTTTGTTATCTTCGAAATACAGAATATGGATAAAAATCAAATCAGAGAACGCATCGCGACATTACGTCACGATCTGGAAGAGCATAATTATCGCTATTATGTGCTCAATGCCCCTGTTATCAGCGATTTT
>JAUZOB010000132.1 GCA_030706665.1 Bacteroidota bacterium | reverse complement strand
CCTTTTCAATCAGGTTCAGGGCAATCTCATCATCTAACGGAATTGCTTTTGACTGAAGTTTCTTTAATTCATTTCTGAAACGTTCCGCTACAATATCTGGTCTGTCTGCCAGTATCTGTCCGAACTTGATATAAGTAGGTCCCAACTCCTCAATGGTAATTCGCAATCGTTCCTGAGTTGTATGTACCTGCCGCTGACTTCCTTTGCGAGGGGAGAAAAAACGCCTTCCAAACTTACTGCGACTTAGCCATTCTCTCATTCCGTGTTTCAGTAATACAAATAAAATCTCTTTGGCTCTTATAAGCTGCAGATAAATAATATAGATCCTTGTAAGTCGCATCTCTAACTGTTTTTATTCTGATGTTTCACATTCTCATTCAATTCTTTCACCGCCTTGGTTAACTCTTCTATCTGATCTTTCAGATCTTTATTCCCTTTAGAAAAAGAATGAGAGAGAATTTGCTCAGCTGTCAGCTGATCCTTTAACATTTGCATCTGGTCAAGAATAAACTGCCCGACTTTCTCTGCCTGGAGTTCATCACCCATTTTATCTTTAAGCACTTCACTAAATTTCTCGACAAAAGCTTCTTTATCGTGTAAACCATAAGAGAGACCGACCCGTAAAAGCAGGTTAAAAATATCATTCATTATTCAAAAATATTTATCGATTAAATATACTCTGTATTGCTTATCATGGGTCTATTGTAGCCAAAAAAGATGTGGATATATACATTATCTTCATTTATAAATTTACAATTCTATTCAGAAGAGTAACAAAAGAAGGAATAAACGAGTAAAACGTATTTTTTATCAACAAACTATAAGTATCTTTAAGGTAGAAGAAATAAATAGATAATCAGCGCACACAAGATCATGAAAATACAATTGAGAGAAGAAAGAGAAGAAGACCTTCCCATTGTCAAAGCTCTTATTGAAAAAGCCTTTGATGGATTACCGTTTAGTGACGGAACCGAAGGACGAATGGTCGAACGAATACATAAAGCTCCTTACTTCATTCCCGAACTTTCGATTGTTGCAATTTGTGATGATCAAATAGTAGGGCATATTCTTTTTACCCCTGTAAAAATCAAAGGAGAGCATACTGACGTGACCTCTCTTGCCCTTGCACCTATGTCGGTTCTACCTGGATATCAAAAACAGGGAATTGGAAAAGCATTAATCAAAGAGGGAATAAAAGTTGCCACCAAATTAAATTTTGATTCAATCGTTGTATTAGGACATGCGGAATACTATCCAAAATTTGGATTCCGAAATGCTTCTCATTATGGGGTATTATGTCCGTTAGATGTACCGGATGATTATTTTATGGTATTGGAATTGAATCCCGGATCCCTTAATGATGTCTTTGGAATGGTGGTTTACCCCGAAGAATTCTTTGAATAAAATAAGAAAGGGCCACTTTCAATCCGAAAATAGCCCTTTCCTAAATGTAAATTATAGTTTTACTTACTCAACACAACCATTGTAGCGCCATATCCATATTCCTGGAACGAAGCGTCCTGGAAAGAATACTTCTTATACCGGGTTGATAATTCACGTCGGACTTCCTGCTTCAACGTACCATTTCCAATCCCATGAATAAATACAACTTTTTTCACCCTGTTTTGAATTGCAGAATCCAACTCTTCATGAAAACGATCCATTTGAATTTTTAGCATCTCTGTATTTGTAAGTCCCCGGGTATCGTCAATCAATTCATGGATATGAAGGTCTATTTCAATAAGCTCGGGAGTTCTTACCCGTTTAGGTTTTTCAACCTTATCGGCAGCCACATCCTTTTGTTTCTGCCTCACCATTTCTTTAAAATCCTTCTCAGTAATGTTCTCAATGCTTTCATTGACATTTACCAAAAGAGAATACAGCAATGCCGGTTTCTTGAAATATGGAGTCTTTGTAAAAGTCTTCTCTTTATAAAATTTAACGGGATTAACCGAGATTTCCTTCACAACCGGAGCATTCAGTTTATCATCCTTATCCTTGAAATAGATCAATTCAAATAAAAAAACGGGTAAAGTATTAAGCTCTGTCTGCGAGAAACTTTCTAATTTAACCTTTGTATTCGGGGCCATTTCTCCAGAAAGAACTGACTGATAGTTACTCCCGTCAAAATGAGAATACCGGTATAATACTTTATAATTGCAATCATTGATCAAATAAGCATCGATTTCACCTCCCACTGGATTAGAGGGTTGATCAGGAACAAAAACCATCAGAAAAGAAGGCTTATCCCTGCCCGTAATAATCTCGCCTTTTACTGAAGGCTTTTCTGCTACCGGAGCTTTCTCTTCGGGAGCAGCTACAGATTTAGATTTCTGTTTCTTTTTCCCTACTTCATAACTTTCAGCCTCTTCGATCACAACCAGATCAGAAATCAAACAAGGGACTTCAAATCCGTCACTATCTTCGACGTTAGCCATGTTTTTTCCAATGAGACCGGTTACAGTACCCCCACCGGTTGTGCTCATGTATCTTACTTTATCTCCTATCTTAACCATTTTACTTCGTTTTCTGCAAAGTTAGCTTATCCATTTGAACTATCAACGAAACATTTTAAACGATGAATTGTTTTGATGCATAAAATAACAACGTCATGATGAGAATTTTCAAACACCGGATCCAAGTCCTAATCGGGCTGTTAACCGTAACAGGTGTACTTCTCATTTTCATTCAAAGCAGTATTGGAAAGGAAAAGAAACAAATGGAAACTGCAACTTTGGGCACAGGGTGCTTCTGGTGCTCGGAAGCCATATTCAACAGTCTGAAAGGAGTCATAAAAGCAGAACCCGGCTATTCGGGAGGAACAACCGATAACCCGACTTACGAAGAAGTCTGTACCGGAACTACCGGTCACGCTGAAGTTGTCCGTATCACTTTTGATCCGCAGATTATATCGTACAAACAACTCCTTGAAGTGTTCTGGCTAATTCACGATCCGACTACTCTAAACCGTCAGGGAGCCGACCATGGAACACAATACCGTTCCGTAATCTTTTATCAGAGCGAAGAACAAAGGAAGATTTCCGAAGAGTCAAAAAAAGAGATCGAAATGAGTAAAGTATGGTCGAATCCCATCGTCACTCAAATCGTTCCATTTCGAAAGTTCTACCCGGCAGAAAGTTATCATCACGACTACTTTATTAGAAATCCCAAGCAGCCTTATTGTCAAATTGTAATCAATCCGAAACTTCAAAAATTCAGGGAACACTTTAAAGCGCTCCTTAAGAATTAGAAAAAATATCGTGGAACCAAAATATTCAGTTTTTTATAACTTTGCCCGAAAAATCAGAGAGATGATCGGGACTGTTCCAAAAGCGTACGAAGCGATAAAAATAAGTGAATTTAATTATGAACTGCCGGATGAGCGAATTGCAAAATACCCGCTGGCAGAAAGAGACTTGTCGAAGCTTTTGGTCTATAAAGAGGGACAGATCACCGACGCACAGTTTCGTTCCATCACTGACTACCTGCCGGAAAATTCACTATTGGTTTTCAACAATACACGTGTAATCCGGGCAAGAATTCATTTCTTCAAAAGTACCGGTGCCAAAATCGAACTCTTTTGTCTTGATCCTCATGAGCCGGAAGATTATGCAGTATCTTTTGCACAAACCAAGACAGTAGTATGGAAGTGCCTGATTGGAAATTTGAAAAAATGGAAATCAGGACCACTACACAAACAAATCCAATGTCAATCTACACTGGTGAACCTGACTGCCGAACAGGTAGAATCGGACGATACGACCCCTCTGATCCGTTTCAGTTGGGATGGAGGAGTATCGTTTGCCGAAGTACTTGAACATGCCGGCATCATTCCTATCCCACCCTATTTAAACAGGGAGACAGAAGAATCCGATCTCGATCGTTATCAAACAATCTACTCACGCATTCAGGGTTCTGTTGCTGCACCAACCGCAGGACTTCATTTTACGGACAGAGTCTTTCAATCGCTGAAATCAAAAAATATTGAACGGGCAGAACTAACCCTTCATGTTGGAGCCGGCACCTTTAAACCGGTAAAATCGGAGCATGTAATCGACCATGAAATGCACACCGAACACATCCTGGTGACCCGGGAATTCATCGAAAAAGTAATTCAAAAGATCGACAATATCATTGCCGTAGGTACTACCTCAATCCGTACGCTTGAAAGTCTTTACTGGATGGGAATAAAAGTAATGCATGACAAAAACATTCCGGAGCATAAGCTTTTAGTCGAACAATGGGAGCCCTATGAAATGCCGGAACAAACTCCCGCTACAGATTCACTGAAAGCGCTTCTGAAATACATGGATCACCACCAGATGCATGCAATCAGCTCCTCAACACGCATTATCATTCTTCCGGGCTATCAATACCGGATCATAAACGGGATGGTAACCAATTTTCATCAACCGCAAAGTACCCTTCTGCTTCTAATTTCCGCTTTTCTGGGAGATAAATGGAAGGAAATTTACACACATGCCCTTACTGACGGTTATCGTTTCTTAAGCTATGGCGACAGCAACCTCTATTTGAAATAGAGAGATATGCATCTGTCTTTATGGTAACAAATCCAGATGAGATAAAAAGGAAGTGTTAGGTTCACACATTTATTGCCAATTATGTGATAACTCACACAATTGGCAATAGTGTAAAAATAGAATGTATCACCATTGAAACAATAACAACTGGCATTTCTCTTCAGATAAAAAGCTTTCACCCTGTATTGTGAACAAACTCAATTTCTTGATTGTTCAATGATTATAAAAATTGAATTGCTTTTGCCATCCTCAGTTGTACCAAGGATGAGGAAACGATTTAAAAAATTAAACCATGGAAGCATTATCAGAACAAGAAATTGCAAAATTTCTGGCACTTCATTTAAAAGAATGGGGGTTTGAAAAAAATACAATTAAAAGAGATTTTAAATTCAAAACTTTTGTTGAAGCCTTCTCATTTATGACTGCAATTGCCCTTGTGGCTGAGAAAATGAATCATCATCCGGATTGGAGTAATTCATATATTAAAGTAAGTATAGTTTTAACAACTCATGAAGCCAACGGTGTAACTCAACTGGATTTTGATTTAGCAAATACAATTGACAGATTATACAAAAATTACATCTGCGATGAAACAACATCTTGTTAAAATAAAATCAATTAAACACATCACTCATGATGTACTGCAAATTGTTACTGAAAAACCTCAACAGTACAATTTCGATCCCGGACAAGCCACCGATGTTTCCATAAACAAAAATGGTTGGGAGGATAAAAAAAGGCCTTTTACATTTACTTGCCTTCCCGATAACAATGACCTTGAATTTATCATTAAAACATATCCTTCGCACAATGGTGTTACGAATGAACTTCTGCAACTTAAAAATAATGATGAGTTGATTCTGCACGATGTCTTTGGCGCAATCGCTTATAAAGGTGAGGGCTTATTTATTGCCGGAGGTGCAGGTATCACTCCTTTTATTTCCATCTTCAGATATCTTCAGTCGAAAAATGAAATAGGCAATAACAAGCTTCTCTTTGCCAATAAAACAGAAGCCGACATCATTCTGAAACAGGAATTAAAAAAATTATTAGGTAATAATTTCATCAACATTTTATCCGATGAAAAAGCAGAAGGGTATACACACGGACAAATCACCGAAGGTTTTCTCAAAGAACACATTAACGACCCTGCAACATATGTATACGTATGCGGGCCTCCTCCAATGATGGATGCAATAGAAAAGCAATTAGCTCATTTGCATGTAGATGAAAAATCAATTATCAAAGAAGCATTTTAGTTGCCTATACGCATGCCAGTTACGTTCCTGGCATGCGTATCCTCATAGACAGGCTCTGTTCTCGGGGCTTGACAAAAAAATCACATCAATCCAGGAGATAAAATAACAGGGATCCTTACTCTTCAATCTTGAATTTTACTCTTTGATTATTCACAATCACATAATAATCGCCGGCTTCAAGGAAACGTTTCCCATTTGCATCAGTATAACTAAGATCACGCATCGGATTGATTTCAAATCGATAAACGGTCTTTGCTCCTGACGCTATTTCTTTCTTCTCAAAATATTTCAACTCCTTCATCGGACGGGAAATTGAACATGCCGGATCCGAAATATACCAGAAGACTGTTTCAGCACCAGAGACCAAACCGGTATTGTTTACTTCAACCTCAGCAATCAGCTTCTCTGTCTTTTTAATCTTTGTTGCAGAAAGCTTCGGAGTGCCGTAAGAAAAAGTTGTGTAACTCAAACCATAGCCGAACCAATACAAAGGCTCTGTCGGGATATCCTGATAGATGCCCAACCCAGGACGGGAACTTTGACGCATATTGTAGTAAATCGGAATTTGTCCTGTTGTCAAAGGGAAGGTAATCGGAAGTCTACCGGATGGATTGATTCGTCCGGATAAAATACCTGCGAGTGCAGAACCTCCGGCTATACCCGGCTGCCAGATTTCTACAATAGCATCGGCTAATGGCTCCAGGCGAACCAGCTCGAGAGGACGTCCATTGGAAAGTATCAATACAACAGGCTTCCCTGTATTCTTGAGCGTTTGTACTAACTTCTCCTGAATAGCAGGTAGAGCAAGCGTAGAACGTGAAGCGTTCTCTCCACTCCACTCTCTCTTTTCACCTAAACAAACGATCACTACATCCGATTTCTGAGCCACAGCAACAGCTTCATCGAATCCGGATTCATCATTTCCCTCAAGGTCACATCCTTTTGCATAATTCAACACACAGGAATTCCCGAATTCACTTCGAAGACCTTCTGAAATAGTTTCAACATTTTCGATCTTACCATGATGAGCCCATGAGCCAAGAATATTAATCTTATCATTAATCATTGGGCCAATCAACGCAATCTGTTTGACAGAAGAAGACAGTGGCAACGTTTTCCCATTGTTTTTAAGAAGAACCATTGATTCGGCTGCCAACTTCCCCGCAATTGCTTTGCTTTCCGGTTGAAGATACCTTTCAGATTCAGCCACGACAGGAGTATATGGATGGTCAAACAATCCTAATCTGAATTTAACCCGAAGAATACGACCTACGGCTTCATCAATTTCTGCCATCGTTATTTTCTTTTCAGCAAGCAATGTAGGCAGATTTTCCAAATAGACATTATCTTTCATATCCATCTCGACACCTGCTTTAAAAGCTTTCAAAGCAGCCTCTTTTCGATCTGCTGCCACTCCCTGGTTAATCAACTGAGAAACAGCATCCCAGTCAGAAACGACAAAGCCGTCATGCTTCCATCGTTTTTTAAGTATCTCGGTTAACGTATAATGATTGGCCGATGCCGGAACTCCGCTAATATCATTGAAGGCACTCATCAAAGTAGCCGCTCCGGCCTTTACACATGCTTCGTATGGAACCATGTAAGTTTCCCATAATGATTGTCTGGATATATCAGAATAGTGATAGTCGCGTCCCCCTTCTGATTCGCCATAACCGACATAATGCTTTAGACAAGCTGCTATTGAATAGGGATCAGATAATTTATTGCCCTGATAGCCTTTGACAGAAGCAACACCAAAAACAGCATTCGCATACGGATCTTCGCCGTATCCCTCGGAAACACGTCCCCACCGTGCATCTCGGGCAACATCGATCATAGGCGAAAATGTCCAATCGATGCCGGATAGTTTAGTCTCTTTAGCAGCCATAGTACAAGCCTTTGATACCAGATCCGGATTCCAGGAACATGCCTGTCCTATAGATATGGGATAAACAGTACGAAAGCCATGAATAACATCATTCCCAAAAAGAATAGGAATTCCCAGGCGCGACTTCTCCATGGCATATTTCTGAATCTGATTACGCACAGCCGGATCTGACCCAAAAAAGATTAATGAACCGATACCCGACGGCATTGTTTTGACGGTTTCACCAATGTTATTTACATTGTCATTTTCCCCGAAAATATACTGATTAAGCTGAAGGATCTTCTCTTCCAGATTCATTCTCGACACCAAATCTTTCACTCGTGATTCAACCGGAGCCTTGGAATCCTTATATAAAGGTTTTGGAATATTCCCGGCATATGAGACCTGAAGCAATAAAATTAAAAACAAAAACAATGGACTTTTTTTCATGTGGTTTAGTTTTTAAGAACTTTAATTATATGGTCAGAATCAAAGATACAGATTTAGATAATATTAGCGACGATAATCAGACTTTACCTCAATCTTTGTTTTTAAAGGAGATAGTCAACACATAAATGGAATTAAAAAGTCAATCGTATAATAAAAAATTATTTTACGATTGACTTTTTATTCTAAAAATAATATTGCATTAGACAAATCAATTTCTTTGAAATCAAATTCAATATATTTTATTCTATCCCCCTCAATACATTGTGAATAAAAGTTCTTGAATTCTTTTAACCCATTGACATTACTTTCGTCAAAACCAGAAAGGAACTTTTCGAAATTATCCCAACTATTCCATATAGAACGAATGATTGGTAATATTGAATATTGTTTTACGAGTCCTGGATTCCCATATTTAGTCAAAGTGATTATATTTCTGAAAAAACTTTCAGGTAGTCTTTG
>JAUZOB010000131.1 GCA_030706665.1 Bacteroidota bacterium | reverse complement strand
TATCAAAAACAATGAATATTTCCATTGAATCATGCCGATCAGCGGTTTATCGTATAATCAAATCTCTTAAAGCAGACATTGATCATTCCAGCAACCAAAGTTTGCACCCTGCCTTTTAACTTCCTTACTGCTGAGGAGCTATCCTATTACGAAAAAATCTATTTATTAGGGTGTTATTTAAATATGTGCCCTGTTGTTAGTTAATAAAATTTGATAATAGACATCTAAAAGCAATTATTTTTAAAAATAATTGCTTTTAGATGTCTATGTTTTGACTAGTAAACGCTCTTTATTATATAATAATTTAAAAATAAGAAGTTTGGTGACTGTATCTCAGTCTATTAATTCACTGAGATAATGTTTGATGGAACAGAGACGGTTTTATTGGCAATGGTTGTGCTGTCTTGTTTAATGCAGTGGAATAATATCAGTCAGGTATAGTCTGATTTGCAATAAATAATATAAAAATAGAGCTGTTTTAGCAACTCTGAAAATGAAAGGAGGTTTTATATCGTAGTATAATTATTATTAACACGCTAGTTATTAACGTTTAGGGATTAATTATATGCCTCAAAGCATACTAGTCTAACATCAAAACTAACTCTATGGAAAAAAAACTAAATGAATTATCTCCCGAAATGATGAGGAGAGTTCGGAAAGCTTTATTAATTGTGAAACTCACAGCGTTTCTGTTTCTGTTTGGGTGTATAGCCGTTTCGGCTAGCTCTTTTTCGCAGAATAATAAAACTAATCGGAATGCCAAAGTAGATTCAGAACAACCCCAAAAGAAAATTCTTACAGGAAAGGTTAGTGATAAGGATGGACAGCCGATTCAGGGTGCTTCTGTTTTAGTTAAAGGAACCAGCAATGGAGCGGTTACCAATATAGATGGAAAATTCCAGTTAAATATTCCGGCTGGGGCAAAGACGCTTGTTGTTTCTTTTGTAGGGCTTGAAACAAAAGAGGTGAGTCTTGCAGGTCAATCTTATTTTGAAATTGTGCTGGAAGAAAAAAAAGTAGGGTTGAATGAAGTAATAATTACGGCCTTTGGTATAAAAAGAGAAGCTAAGGCTCTTGGATATGCAGTTCAGGAAGTAAAGGGAGAAACATTGACTGAGGCTCGCGAAACCAATGTGGTTAATAGCTTAGAGGGTAAAGTTGCAGGTGTTGAAATTAATCGTGCGGGGAATGGCCCAGGGGGGTCAAGCCGCATCGTCATTCGTGGTGTTAATTCACTTGGTGGAAATAATCAACCGTTAGTAGTCGTTGATGGAATTCCAATCAGTAGTTTTACCGGTGGTGCCGACAGTGAATGGGGTGGCATTGACCGTGGAAGTGGCTTGTCTGATATCAATCCGGACGACATAGAATCAATTAGTGTGTTGAAGGGGCCAAATGCAGCAGCATTATATGGTTCGCGTGCAGGTAATGGGGTTTTGTTAATTACCACGAAAAAGGGAAGTGCAAGAAACGGTGTCGGTGTTAAATTGAATTCCAACATTACTTTTGAAAATCCACTTATCTTGCCTAAGATGCAAAATGAATATGCACAGGGCTCAGGTGGCGTATTTGATAGCGATGGAGTAAACAGTTGGGGTGCTAAGATGACCGGACAAAATGTAAAAGACTGGACGGGAAAAGAACGGCCTTTGAAGCCTTATGACAATAATATTACCGATTTCCTAAAAACAGGCGTTACGACTAACAATACGGTAGAAATGACTGCGGGATCAGATAAGGTTACTTTTTGGAGTGCTATTTCATATCTTAATTATGAAGGAGCGATTCCAAACAATAACATGCAAAGAACAACTGCGACCTTCCGCTCAACGGCTAAGCTTACGCCTAAATTGTCAGCAGATGCAAAATTCACTTATAGTCGGCAAGCAATGAAGAATCGCCCTTATTTGTCCGGTAGTCCCGAAAATATCTTCATGAATTATCTGTTAATGCCTCGAAGTGTTCATTATGGTGATATGCGTCAGGCAAGAGATCAAAATAACAATATTCGGAATTGGTCGGATAGAAGCATATATTATGTGAGAAATCCTTATTTTACAACTGATTATGATACCAATGAAGACAGTCGTGACCGGGTTATGGGCTTCTTCTCTTTACAGTATCAGTTTAACAGTTGGATGAACTTAAAAGTTCGTCATGGTGAAGATTTCTATTATGATTATAATAATGACAAACAGGCTCAGGGAGTTCCTTATGGATTCTTCGGAGGTAGTGGTGATTATAACATTGCAACCAGTAACTTCCGTGAAAATAATTCGGATATCCTTTTGACTTTGAATAAAGACAAACTATTTGATTCTAAATTTTCAGGGAGTTTAAGTTTAGGCGGAAATCGTATGGATCAACGTAGTGATAGTTATTCAGAGTCGGCTAACGGATTAGTAATTCCTGATTTCTATGCTATGTCAAATGCCAAGAATCTTAATGCAGGTAATTATGTTTCCAAAAAAGCAATTCATTCGGTATATGGATTTGGGCAGTTGAGTTATAGCAATTTTCTGTATTTTGATGTAACTGCACGTAATGACTGGTCATCGACACTTCCACCTGCTAATCGTTCATACTTCTATCCTTCATTTAATTTAGGATGGGTCGTATCTGATATGCTAAAAGATTTTAATACTGAATTGCCATCCTGTATTTCATTCCTGAAATTAAGAGGCTCTTATGCTCAGGTAGGGAATGATGCCAACCCTTACAAATTATTGTCTACCTATGGTCTGGCAACAATTATTGGACAAATCAAAGGTGCAACTCCTCCTTCTACAATCCCATTATTTAATCTGAAACCTGAATTAATAAAATCAACTGAGGCGGGGATGGACCTGAGAATGTTTGATAATCGTTTAGGAATCGATTTTTCTTACTACAAGAAAAATGCATTCAATCAGATTCTTAATCTTCCAATCACCGTTACTACCGGTTTTTCTGACAAAATGATAAATGCCGGGAATATTCAGAATAGTGGAATTGAAGTGGTTTTGAAAGGTACTCCGATTAAAACACAAAGTGGATTCCAATGGGATGTGACTTTAAATTATTCGAAGAATAAGAATAAGATTATTGCACTGGACCCGAATGATAAAGAATACTTGCTTGCTTCAACTGATTTCGTTCGTATTCTTGCCATTGAAGGAAGTTCCTATGGCGATATGCTCGGTCGGGCTTATAAAAAGGATGCCAATGGTAACAGGTTGATTGGTACTGATGGAATGCCCCTGATTGATGATGCAATGAATACTAAACTAGGGAATTATAGTCCTAAATGGTCCGGAAGTCTCTTGAATGGATTCTCTTACAAAGGTTTTGATCTCAATTTCTTAATCGATGTCCGTTGGGGAGGGAATATTTACATGGGTTCGCTTTCTGCTGCAAATTCTTATGGAACATCAAAAATGAGTCTTGAAGGAAGAGAAGGTTGGTATGCCGGTACCGGTGGATATGTTGCAAAAGGAGTAACGGAAGATGGAAAAGTCAATACAAAAGCCGTAAGTCCGGAAGCATACTGGAATTTTGTTTCGCGTATTGCTGAAGAATATATTTATGATGCAACCAATATTCGTTTACGTGAACTCAGTATCGGTTATAGTATTCCTAGAAATTTAATGAGAAAAACTCCTTTGGAATCCGTCAAATTTAGCTTGGTTGGCCGTAATTTATGGTTGTTTAAAAACAATGTTCCCGGATTCGATCCAGAGTCAGCTTATAGTACCGGAAACGGACAAGGAATCGAATATGGTTCTATTCCCTCATTCAGAAGTATTGGATTTAATCTTACTGTAGGTTTTTAATATTCTTATACATAAATTGATTAGTTATGAAAACAAAAATATATATCCTTAGCGTTTTCATGGGATTCATGCTTTTAATGGGCTGTACGGATAATTTCAATGCGATGAATATTGATCCCAATAATCCGACTCCGGAAACCATAGATCCCGATTTCCTTTTAACTAATGCAGAGCTGGGAGGAACGATGAACATTGATCTTCACCAACGAATTCATAGTCTGACTGTAGATATTTTTGCTCAATATATTGCCAACGAGGGGTTCTCTACAGATCGATGCGTTCCTGTTGAAGGGTGGACCAATAGTTATTGGTCGCAGCACTTTGGATGGGTGCATGCAATGAATGATATTATCAACAACCCCAAAAATAATGGATCGAAAAGTAATACGGTTCAAATTGCCCGGATCTGGAAGGTATGGTTAAATCATCGTGCAACGGACCTTTGGGGAGACATGCCCTATTCGGAAGCTGGCATTGGAATTGAAGCCGGAACAGGAAATTTGCCTAAATATGATTCTCAAAAGGATATCTATTATGATATGGTGAAAGAGTTAAAAGAAGCAGCTGCTGCTCTTGATGCCTCTAAAATGAATCCTGGACAAAATGACCTGATCTTCAATGGAGATATTGTAAAATGGAAAAAGTTTGCAAATTCTTTACGTCTTCGTCTTGCTATGCGAATGAGCGAGGTTGATCCTGCAAAGGCAAAAGCAGAAGCAGAAGATGCCGTTGCTTCAAATTTGGTATTGGGAAGTAATAGTGAATCTGTTAAGATAAACAGAAATGAGAGCTATAAACTTTGGGGGTATTATTACTGTTATCCTACCTATTTCTCCTGGGGTGAATTGGCCATGAGTAAATCCATGGAAAACATCCTTACCGGCCTTGGTGGAATTGCATTCCCTCCATCAATTTATGGTGTTCAATATGTCTCAGTTCCTGCGACCGTTGATCCACGCGGACCAATCTTTTTTAACGTTACAAGTACTGCAATAGGAGCAATGCCCGGATATACAGGACTATGGAAAGGTGTTTTACCAGGACTGTCGGCCGAAGAAGGACAAAAAATTGAGAATATCTCGACCAATAATTCACGTATTGGACTCTTTTTTGTCGCTAAACTTAACTCTGACGGATCCTATGATCTCAACAATAATCAGGATATGACCCTTATGCCTTACAGTGAAATCTGTTTCTTAAGAGCTGAAGGAGCATCACGTGGATGGAATATGGGAGGTACCGCTAAGGACTTCTATGAAGCCGGTATCACTGCTTCAATGCAGCTAACTGGAATTGATGCTGCAACAATTAATACCTATTTGAATTCTGAAAGCCCGAATGTAAATGGAACAACTGTTGCATTTAATCATATCTCTGGGAATCATAATTCTCAATTGGAAAAGATTATTACTCAAAAGTACATTTCAAATTATCCGGATAACGGATGGGAAGCTTTCAATGATTACCGCAGATTATGGATGCCATATCTAATTCCGTTTGCAGCCCCTGAAACAGGGTATGTCGTTGAAAAAGGTTCACCAACCTGGAAGGGATCGTTAAGAAGAATAACTTATCCACCAACAGAGCAAATCGTAAACAAGAAAAATTACGAAGATGCTGTTCAACGTATTGGTGGTGATAAAACTACTACCAGGGTTTGGTGGGATGCAAAGAATCAATAAACAGTTATGTCTTTGAATTTAATCGTTGAGTAAATTAAATAAAACGAGGCAGTCCGGATATTTCGAGACTGCCTCGTTGTGATTTAATAGATTGTTTGATTTCATATTTTTATCTTTGGTAACTGAAACAAACCAGAATATTTATAGAAAATGAAAAAGCTATTTTTTACAGTGGCAGCTGTCCTTTTACTATCAGGTATTGGCATGGCTCAAACAAAATTTACCAATAATGCTATTTCTCAGAAGCGTTATTCTCCCCAATCATTGGGATACAAATTGATCTGGGAAGATCAGTTTAATGGAAATAAACTGGATACCACAAAATGGGACATCAGAGGTGTTGGGCCCCGGAGAATAGGTTATAACTCGGCAGAAGCTGTTAAGGTTGAGAAGGGATGTCTGGAGCTTTATGCCCTGCAGAAAGGCGATAGTATACTGGGAAGCGCTGTGGGGACCCAACGACATTTCATGACTAAATATGGGTATTACGAATGCCGGGCACAGCTTCAGAATTCAATTGGAGTATGGGCTGCTTTCTGGCTTCAGTCTCCCAAGATCTCCCAGGGTGAAGACCCTGCTAAATTCGGATCGGAAATGGATATCTTCGAGTTCTTTAAAGAGATAGGGACCGATACCATTACTCATGCCGTTCATTGGGCATATGGCCCCCATATGCGTTCAATCGGACCGATGAAGAGTTATCTCAAAGGTCTTAGCAAAGGATTTCATACATACGGATTTGAGTGGACTCCTGAAAAGTATGTTTTCTATATAGATGGATATAAATTTCATGAAGAAACCAGAGGTATCTCAAATATCGAACAGTATATAATTCTGAGTATGGAACTTCCTGACAGTATGCAAAGTTTGAAATATACCAAATTCCCCGATGTTTTTCTTGTGGATTATGTAAAAGTATATAGTAAGAAATAATAGATTTATTTTAAAACCGGGCACATCAATAATAGATGCATCTTTTATTAATGGACCTTTGTATTAATCGATTGATAAAATGGTAAAAAAGAACATTTTTGCTTGGGTAGTCATTCTACTCTTTAGTATCGGTTTTGCTAGTGCATTTCCGAATTCATCTACAGGTAAGCAGGAATCTAATAAAAGTAAAAAGATTAGCTCATCAAATCCGATTTCTGATTTAGTGCTGATTTATCATGGAGGGGCACAACGCTTGCCTTGGTCTGCCAATCAACTTAGACCATATGTATATCAGGATAATTCGACAAAATTTAATTGGCTTTTTGATGGTTTCCTCTTTTTGGAAATCTTCGATAGTGTGAATAAGTACAATTATGACCCCGGGTTTCAATATAGAACTGCAGGAAAAGAGCAATGGGAATGGCTGCTAAACCGATATTTCGGGAAACAGAAAGGTCCTGATGCATTAGAGAGTATTCTTGATAGTTTGGCAAAAGTAGGAAAGAAACCTGTCCGAAAACGCATGGTGGTGATTAGTATTCCATGTCCTGTTCCCGGATATAAGGACTGGGGTGAATTGGATGGTAAGAAATTAGATTTTACTAATTCAGAGGATCGGGAATTAGCTTCTAAATGGTTTATTGATAAAGCACTTAAGATGTGGAATGAAAGAGGATATAAACACATCAAACTGGCTGGTTTTTATTGGGTGCATGAGGCTGCTGAAAAATCAGATAAAGCTATTTCAGGGGTAAAAGATTACCTGAAATCCCAAAATATGAAATTATTCTGGATCCCTTATTGGGGAGCTAAAGGTAAAGATAGTTGGGCCCAATTAGGATTTGATTATGCATATCAGCAACCCAATTATTTTTTCAGTACCAAAATCCCTGAGTCTCGTCTTAATGATGCATGTGCATTTTCACGGAAATATGGTCTTGGACTGGAAATGGAATTTGATGAACGTGTTGCTCAGCCTGATTTCAGAACCCGCTTCTATGATTATCTAAATGCTTTTGAAAAAAATAGAGTTTGGGAAGATCTTCCGGTTGCTTATTATGAAGGAGGAGGAGCTTGGTTACAGATGGCAAATAGCAAAGATCAGGAAATGCAGAAAATGTATAATACTCTGTCAAATATAATTGTAAAACGACAGGTGAAGACTGATAAAGCTTTGAAAAAATAGAAATTTGTCGTTGCAGAATAATGCTATCCGGAAAGCATTTCATTGATTGATTTCTAATTGGTAAGCAGAACTTAAATTTTCATCGACCAGAGGATATAAACCAGGTTTTTTGTGTTAAAACCTTGACTACTCTGCAGTCGAAATAAATGAAGATACGGATGCCAGCCAATTATTTCATCAATCTGGAAATATTTGTTTTCCGGATAGCTTTTTTATCTAATGTTTTTTAGATTCTTCTGGTTAATAGTTCGTGACAGAATGAAGTATTTCATCCCAACTTTGAATACCAATCACTGATTTATAGGGTTCAAAAACATTGTCCTCCTGATCGGTATCTGCTGCCTGATAAGTAAACCAAACCGGCTTTCTTCCCCCTGGATCAGTCTGATCGTCCGGAAACCGGCGTAATCCGATTCGCAATCCTCCTTCGTTTCTATTGTCAATCCAGTTATGCCATTGCATTGCATCTATTCCATCCAGATTTTTTAGCTTCTTCCAGGCATATGCACCTCCGGCAGCTTGTTCTTTTAAGTCCTGATCACTGTAGGTCTTTGAGTTGGTGCCATTCTCGGATAACCATAATGTGCGTTTGATTGTGCCTTTGTACATGTTTTCTGATTTCTTAATCCAGGTATCCAGTACCTCAAGATTTTTAAAGGTGACCAGCGGAGAATTCAAACTAAATGTCGCATCTGCATCATTCCATGTTTTGGGTTCAAAAAGATTCTCCGGGTAAGGATGATAAGCTAATGCCCACTGAAAGTCCCCTTCGCATCTGGAATAATTTAGAAGAGTATTCAACATGTCTTTTACGGAATAGTATTTAGAAGCAACAGGTGACGTCCAGGAGTGAGTGAATGAGGCAAATACTTCGCTGTTTTGGTCATACATTCTGGCAATGTTGTAACACATTCTCATCGACTTAATGTAGGTATCCATGTAAACAAGCATCGGCTTTTCACCCATATTAGTCCAGTCCAGACCTGC
>JAUZOB010000130.1 GCA_030706665.1 Bacteroidota bacterium | reverse complement strand
TAACTGCGGATTATGGCGCTTTAGTGTTTAAATGGAAGAATCCGGCAGATAAGGATTTGTATTATGTAGATATCGCTTTCGTAGATCCTAACGGAAATCCCAGAAGTGTAAAAACAAGTAGTTATGCGGATTCTACTACGATTCAGGGATTCAGTGATAATAAAGAAATTACTTTTAATATTACTGCTCACGATAAAGATGGAAATGCTTCGACTTCTTATGTGGTCAAGGCAGCACCTAAATTACCTGCATTTAAAGTCATGCTTGACCAGATTACCATGACTCCTGATTTCGGAGGTGCACAGATTGAATGGGATAACACAACCAACAAACCCTTTAATGTAAACATTAAATATAAAGGGAATGATGGTTCATGGCAGAATAGCTTCTTCTCATCCGTCAATGGAGCCAATAAATTCTATATTTCCGGATTGGATAATAATAAAAGAGACTTTATTGTAACTACTTCAGATGATCAGAATAATACTTCAGCTCCTAAAACGATCTCATTAACGCCTCTGGAAGAATCCAAAATCAGTAAAGCAGATTGGAGTATTGTTGATTTTGATACTCAGGAGCCGGCCGAAGGTGCCCCCAATGGACTGGCTACCGCAATAATTGATGATAACCTTTCCACTTTCTGGCATTCTCAATGGGCCGCTGCTAATCCACCGTATCCTCATTATGTGACAATTGATATGAAGAATCCGGTTAAAGTAAGTCGTATTGTACTTTACAACAGGCTAAACAAAACAAGCGGGCAAACAAAGATCCAACTTTTAGGAAGTATTGATGGGACTACCTGGATTGATTTCGGAACCTATCCCTTCAAACAAATCAATGATGGACAAAGTTTTCGCATTACATCAAATCCCACTGTCCGATACATTAAGTTTGTCGCACTAGAGGGACCAGAATTCTTTGCCTTCCTTGCTGAATTAGACGTTTGGGGACAGAACTAAATCAATCCTGTGTTTGAATACAATTCAAAATGTTGAATTTACAAGGTAAAACATTTCATAAATAGGTTAGTTTTTTTAATCATGACTTGTAAACAGGGGAGGTTTTTTGCCTTCCCTGTATTTTTTTATATTTGTGAAATAATTTTCAAAATATAAACCACAAACCAAATCAAAATATCTAATTATTTTAAATTAACCACTATGATTAAACAAAGGTACTTATTGAGTTTGTTATTAGCTTTTCTTATAAAAGCTACATTCGCACAAACACCGTCGGGTATTGTGCCGGAACCGGTTAGTATGACTAAAGCAGCCGGTAGTTTTACATTCACTTCGCAAGTGAAAATTGCGACAGGAACAAATCCAGAAGTCCGGAAAGCCGCTAAAATTTTTGCAGGACAGCTTGCTACTTCATTGAAGTGTAATCTGAAAGTAGTCGATACCCCAACCAAAGAGTCTTGTATTGCGCTTCAGTTAAACAAGGCTGAAAACAAGGAAATAGGGAATGAAGGTTATACCTTGAAAGTGAATCCGTCCGGTGTTGTGATTAGCGCAAATAAACCTGCCGGAATTTATTACGGATTAGAGACTTTTATGCAATTGCTGCCTACTAACGCAGAAATGAGCAAACAATGTAAAATACAGTCTGTATCAATTGTCGATTATCCTCGTTTTAAATGGAGAGGATTGATGTTGGATGTAAGTCGTCATTTCTTTTCAAAAGAGTTTGTAAAGAAGTATCTCGACGAGATGGCTCAATACAAATACAATGTATTTCATTGGCATTTATCGGATGATGCAGGCTGGAGAATTGAAATCAAACAATACCCAAAACTTACATCAGTCGGATCATTGCGTGTGCCTCGTACCGGTAGCTTTTATTCAATGATACCTCCTCAACCAGGCGAAGCTGCAACTGATGGTGGATATTATACACAAGAAGACATCAAGGAAATTGTAAAATATGCCAGCGATCGATTTATTACAATTGTTCCTGAAATTGATATTCCTGGCCATAGCATGGGATTCATTGCATCATATCCTCAAGCATCTTGTGATGGGAAACAACATCTTGTTTATGCAGGAACTGCAGGTGGTGCTGGTGATAATGTTTTGTGCGCCGGTAATGAGGAAAACTTCACCATGCTAAGCAATATATTTGGTGAAATCGCTTCTCTATTCCCCAGTGAATTCATTCATATCGGAGGGGATGAAGTAGATAAAAGTTTCTGGAAAGGCTGTCCTAAATGTCAGAAAGTAATGACTGATAATGGACTGAAAAACGAACATGAACTTCAGAGTTATTTTATTAAAAGAGTAGAAAAAATTGTAGAATCCAAAGGGAAAAAGATCATTGGATGGGATGAAATCCTGCAAGGGGGATTAGCTCCTAATGCAGCAGTAATGTCTTGGCAAGGAATGGAAGGCGGAATTGCTGCTGCTAAGGCAGGTCACTATGTGGTGATGACTCCGACTTCTCATTGTTATCTTGATTATCAACAAGGCGAAGCTGCTATTGAAGGTCTTGGCGGTGGTGCACGTATATCAAATACCTATAAGTTCGAACCGGTTCCTGAAGGAGTTGATGCGAAATATATTCTGGGTGGACAGGGGAATGTCTGGACAGAATTTATTGCAAATGAAAGAAGGGTTGAGTATATGACCTGGCCACGTGCTTTGGCACTTTCTGAAGTATATTGGTCTCCTAAATCAAAACGTGACTGGAACTCATTTGTACCAAGAATGGAAGCACAATTTGAACGTTTTAAAAATACTGGCGTTAATTATGCTCCCAGTGTATATGATCCGGATATCTATCCGGTGAAGAACCAGGATGGATCTATCCAGATCGGATTTAGAACTGAAATGACAGGACTTGATATTTATTATACTTTTGATTTCTCTTTCCCTGATAATTTCTCTGCAAAATACGATGGTAATCCGATAAAAGCACCTATGGGAGCATCTGTAATTTGTGCTATTACTTATAGGAATGGAAAACCTGTCGGAAGATTATTGAGAATTAACCTGGATGATCTTTATAAAAGATAGTTTTATCATCGCCAAAGAATACGGCTCTGTTTAGACTATAGGAGAGAATATCGTTTACCGACTCCTTAATGTTGAAAGTGCCTTTTATGAAACAGAGATGAAATTGCAGCTTGTAATTCATCTCTGTTTTTTTATTGGATGAGATCATTACAATTCTTAGATGTTCTTATATTGCAGCTAACTCCTGAAGTAAAAGAAATTATAGATGAAACAAATCCCCAATATACTATCATGTTCTCGCATTGTACTGTCTGTCGTATTGTTCTTCCTGATCGGAGAAACAACCTCTTTTATCATTGTTTATTTGCTTTGCGGAATCAGTGATGTAGCAGATGGATATCTTGCGCGTCGGCTTACCGCAGAAACAAGACTTGGCGCAAAATTGGACAGTTTGGCCGATTTCATATTCTGGTGCATAGCGTTATATGCACTCTGGATTCAGACTGATGTCGGAAATGATTTAATTATTTTGTGGGGAGCAAGCGGAGTTGTATTAATTAGAATGGTTAACTTTCTTATTACCAAAAGCAAATTCAAACAATGGGGAATGATTCATACCATTGGGAACAAGGCTACGGGACTTATCCTTTTTCTCCTGTTACCGATTTATTTTTATGAAGGAAGATTGCCCGGTGCAATCTCTGTTTCGCTTGTTCTTATAGCAATGCTTTCTGCAATAGAGGAAAGCATTATAATCATTGCATCTAAGACTTATGATGTAAATAGAAAAAGTATCTTTTCCCCTAAGGAAATCTAATATTTTCAGCTCTAAATTAAAGGAATATTTAATAAGCAGGAAATTCCTTGAATAGTTGCCCAATAATGAAACGTTATAACAAATCAAGAGAGAAGAAAACAATCCGGCTTTATTAAAATCAGAAGGATATTGTTTGGGGCAAAATCACTTATTTCTGAACTTAGTGTTTATAATTCGAACTAAATTGTCCTTGGAATCAATTCTTCTGAATTCGTTCCGGATAAATCTATAATCATTTACGGCTGGATACGAATTAAAGGATGAATTGCTTTTTAATCTGTGCTAAATCAAAACAAAATTCTATTCTGTCCGGATATGACTTGATAGAACCTCTTTCCCTTAATTCGTTCCGAATTAATAGCAATCTTATATGCCTGTAAATTCTCTATAGCCTAATTACTTCCCAATGTAACTTGAATCAAGTCCGTTACATGAAACAGAAGATTAGTTTGAATTGATAAAACTAAGTAGATGCAATTCTATCGAACTGTTTTAGAAGGTTCCTGAATATTGGTTATCAACCTTTCTTCTGCCTTTTTCTGTTCAAAATTGACGGGTAGGCTCTCAGCATTGGATGGGCTTAAAGCTGTCAGTATATAGTTGTATTCTGCCGGATCGTGTTTCTTGTCAAGAGAAAGGACATATTCCGTTTCTGCGGTAAATGCAACGATGCTGCTTGGGTCTGAAAAATCAGGTGTTTCGTTCTTTTTAAAACAATACAGGACATAAGTCTTATCGTTCGTATTCTTATTCCATGTAAATTTTAATTGATTGTTTTCAACCTTCATAAAAGCATTTGCCGGTAAAGAAGGAATAATTGGTTTGGCAGGATTAATTTCAGGAGGCAAAGCCGGATATCTATACACACTTGAGGTCAGATTCTGTTTCATCTGCAACGGATTCTTCAAAAAATACTTTGCACTGAAATACATGCTCCCTTGTATATTGGGAAGACTACGGTTCAGATTTATCTGCCGGACAAGTTCCTGAGAACTTTTCCATGCTTTCTCTTTAGCCTTTTTCTCTATTCGATAGGGTGCCTGACCAATGAAAACCTGGCAGCCATTGGCATTTTTACTCCACCAGTCGGATAAGACAGCATAATCTGCAATCTTTTTCCCGATAGGCCAATACAATTGAGGGGTCACATAATCCACCCATCCGTTTTTCTGCCATTTTAAAATATCAGCATACAGGTCATCATAATTGGTCGTGCCTGCTTTTGTATTTGAACCATTTTGATCCTGATAGTTATTTCTCCAAACTCCGAATGGAGAAACCCCAAACTGAACCAATGGTTTTATGCTTTTGATGCTGTCGTGAAGCTGCTTAATGATCAAATTGACGTTGTCTCTTCTCCAGGCCGCTTTATCTTCCTTGCTGAATCCACGGGGATATTGAACAAATGAATTATCATCAGGGAATTCGACATGGGGGATTTTATACGGATAGAAATAATCATCGAGATGAACGGCATCGATGTCATAACGCCTGACTACATCGCAGATAATGCGGGTTACGTATTCGCGGGTCTGAGGCAGTCCCGGATCAAAATATTTATTTTTGCCATAGGAGAGAAACCATTCGGGATGCTTGTTCGAAATGTGCTGAGGATCGGTAGTTGTTCTTCCGGCTCCAAAGACAGCACGATAGGGATTAAACCAAACGTGAATCTCCATTCCCCGTTTCCTGCATTCTTTGATTACAAAGTCCAGAGGATCATAAAATGGCACGGGTCCCCTGCCTTGTTTTCCTGTTAACCATTGCGACCAGGGTTCATATGGAGAAGCATAAAAAGCATCGGAAGCAGGACGCACCTGAAAGACGACTGTATTCAGGTTATATGATTTTAATTCATCAAGCATCCGCACCATTTCCTTTTGTTGCTTCTCAACAGATAAATCAGGTGTCGATGGCCAGTCAACATTAGTGACTGTTGCAATCCAGGCAGCTCTCATTTCTCTTTTGGGGTAGACTTGTGCACTAAGCAGGTAAGGGAAAAAGAATAATACTAATACGATCAATATTCTCATTTCGAGTCGTTTGGTTATACGCCTTATAGAGGAATATCCGATTCAAATTAATTTGAAGCAAATTAATAAATCCTCATCCGGCAAAGATAAGGAATATAACTATTACATACCCAATGCTTTGCCCTTTTCGTCCGAAATGTACCCTTTCGGATTGTAATTTCCTTGAAATCATTGGTTTGTTTGGGTGAGCTGGTTTCCATTTTCTGTACGTAAATTTAAAATTTACCAATAAACATAATAGTAACACGAAAGCAACTTCATACCCAAACCCTATTTGAGTGATGTTTTAATGGTGGTTCAGACAAGCTTTGAACGTCATTTCGATATACAAACCATGTCTGAACCATGTCCAAAGGACGAACGAAGTAGGTAGTTGTTCCCTTGTTGATACGCCCCCGGTGTTTCTTGTAACTAAGGGTACACATTTGAACTGACTATCCGGAATTACGCTGCATTAATATTTTATTTCACTATAAAAGGCTTACAAGGCTGATTTAACAATATCCACACCCCTTTTCTCCGGGTAAAACAGATCTTCATGGGGCTTGCGGATAATGTAAGAAAAACCTGGCCTGGATAAAACATTTGTTGAGTCGCTTAGTGGTTGAGGCATCGGTGGACGGATAAAAACAGAATTTCACCGGCGATAATCAAACAAATGGAATCTCTTTTTGTTGAATTCTTTAAACTGTTGAAATCAGATTAACGTAATAACATGGATAAGTTTTCTCAGATAGGAAGTCAGGAGATTGCCTCAATAGAAGATCTATATCAGACTTTTTTAAATAATCCGAAAGGGATAGATGAAAGCTGGAGGAACTTCTTCACCGGCTTTGAATTTGCCCTTAAAAATTATTCTTCGGAGGGGGAGGCTGTTCCACCCGATACCATGGGCAAGGAATTTAAAGTGATGAATCTTATCCAGGGATATCGTCAACGCGGACATTTGTTTTCCGGAACTAATCCGGTTAGAACGCGTCGTAAATATTCTCCCACACTTGATATTGAGAATTTCGGACTGGAGAGCTCTGATCTTGAAACAATATTCCATGCAGGGGCGGGTATTGGCATTGGACCTGCCAAACTAAAAGATATTATCGGTCACCTCAAGCAAACTTATTGTGGCTCGGTGGGAGCAGAATATATGTACATGCGTTCGCCTGAGTTGATTCAATGGTTACAGTCAAGAATGGAGCAAAGCAAGAACTCCATGGATTTTTCTGTACAAAAGAGACGTCATATCTATTACCATTTGAAACTTGCCGTAGGATTTGAAAACTACATTCATAAAAAGTTTGTCGGACAAAAGAGATTCTCGCTTGAAGGAGCCGAGAATCTTGTGCCTGCTTTGGATGCGGTCATTGAGCGGGGCGCTGAATTGGGAATCGAAGAATTTGTAATCGGGATGTCTCATCGGGGACGTTTAAATGTTTTGGCTAATATCCTGCAGAAACCTTATGAGAATATCTTTAAAGAATTCTACGGAACGGAATATGAGGAAGATATCGCATCGGGTGATGTAAAATATCACTTGGGTTATGAAAATACCATTACCTCCGATGAAGGACATCGCGTTAAAATCAGCCTTGTGCCGAATCCCTCTCATCTCGAAACGGTTAATGGAATCGTAGAAGGTTTGTCCCGCTCTAAAATTGATTCCGCATATCAGGGCGATTACAATAAACTGGCACCGATCCTAATTCATGGCGATGCTGCGATTGCTGCCCAGGGGATTGTCTATGAAGTCATTCAGATGTCTTTGCTCGATGGTTATAAAACAGGAGGGACTATTCATCTGGTCATTAACAATCAGGTGGGGTTCACGACAAATTATCTGGATGCCCGGTCAAGTACCTATTGTACGGATGTTGCCAAAGTGACCCGTTGCCCGGTCTTCCATGTCAATGGCGATGATGTGGAAGCTCTGATTTATACGATTCGTCTGGCGATGGAATTCAGGCAGCATTTCCATAACGATGTTTTTATTGATATTCTGTGCTATCGTAAATATGGTCATAACGAAGGGGACGAGCCACGTTTTACACAACCTACTCTTTACAAAGCAATCGCCATGCATCCGAATCCCCGCGATATTTATGCCCATAAATTGATGCAGTTGGGAATCATGACCGAAAAGGATGTAGAAGAGAGTATCCTTCAGTTTAATGATTTACTGGAACATAAATATCAGGAATCTGAAAGAATTGAGAAGCTACATATCCGAAGCTTCCTGGTCGACAATTATAAGAATTACAGACTGCCTGTTCCTGATGATTTTCTAAAACGTATTGATACATCTGTATCGAAAGAAACGCTATATAAGCTTGCCGATAGAGTGAATACTCTGCCCGATTCGAATCGATTCTTTGCCAAGGCAGAACGACTGATCGAAGAGAGACGCAAGATGGTTGAAGATAACAGCATCGATTGGGCAATGGGTGAATTACTTGCTTATGCATCGCTTGTGAATGAAGGGCATCCGATCCGGTTAAGCGGGCAGGACTCGGAACGGGGGACTTTTGCACACCGTCATGCAGCTTTCGTGGTTGAAGATACGGATATGAGGTATTTCCCATTGAAGAATATCCGTGAAGGACAGGCTCCGTTTCATGTTTATAATTCACTGCTCTCGGAATATGGGGTCTTGGGGTTTGAATACGGATATGCGCTGGCTCAGCCGGACGGATTAACGATTTGGGAAGCTCAATTTGGCGATTTCAGTAATGTTGCACAGGTTGTATTTGACCAGTATATCAGTTCGGCCGGTGAAAAGTGGGGCTTAATGTGCGGATTAACGTTATTCCTTCCTCATGGATT
>JAUZOB010000013.1 GCA_030706665.1 Bacteroidota bacterium | reverse complement strand
TGACACGACTTATCAGGTGAAGAATGTCACTGAAATTGTCAGAAAACATCCCGAAGCAATGAAAGATTATCATCATCCTGCATGGGGCGATAAACAACCCGGTTTCTTCTTCTGGGAACAACCACTTTTGGGATATTATAAAACAACAGACCCCTGGGTGCTTCGTAAACATGCTGAAATGTTAGCCGATGCCAGAGTTGACGCTGTATTTTTTGATTGCACGAATGGCGATATTACCTGGGATGAATCCTATAATGCATTGTTAAAAACATGGGATCAGGCACAAAAAGACGGTGTTAATACTCCGAAAATAGCCTTTATGCTTCCCTTTGGACCGATGCCTTATTCGTTGGTTTCGCTTCGGAGACTTTATCATGACCTTTACAAACCAGGCCGTTACAAGAACCTCTGGTTTATGTGGAAAGGGAAACCATGTATTATGGGATATCCTGACAATCTGACCAATTCAGAAGAAGACAAAGAGATTGCCCAATTTTTCACTTTCCGTCCCGGTCAACCCGATTATGTCGACGGTCCGCGTCGTAATGATCAGTGGGGATGGCTTGAAAATTATCCGCAACATGGCTATGTGAAAGGAGAAAACGGCAAATTCGAGCAGGTTACTGTTGGGGTAGCTCAAAATGCCTGTCCGGAGACTAAAGGTCATTGCAGCGCTTCTAACCTGCCCGGAGTTTTCAGCCGTAGTTTTAGTCAAAGAAACGGTTACGACCCAAGAGTTGACGGATACCTTTACGGATGGAATTTTCAGGAACAGTGGGATCGTGCTTTTGAACTTGACCCGGAACTGGTATTTGTAACCGGATGGAATGAATTCACTGCCGGTCAGTGGTTGCCTAAAGATGGATGGACAGGCAAACCTTTCTCTTTTGTCGATGAGTTTGACTGGGAACACAGCCGCGATGTCGAACCGAATAAGGGATGGGGAGATAAAGGAGATGTTTATTATCTGCAGTTAGTAGACAATGTAAGGAAGTTCAAGGGGATGGCAGCTCCGGAAAAAGTATCTGAACCTAAAACCATTAAGATTGGCCAAGCTGACGGTTGGGCCGATGTTGCCCCTTATTTCAAACATTATAAGGGCAATACCATGCACCGTGATCATCGGGGCCGCTACGATCAATACTATGTGAATAACACCGGGAGGAATGATATTGTCGGGTCAAAAGTGGCCTATGATTCTGATAAAATCTATTTTTATGTAGAAACAGCGGAAAAGCTGACATCTTCTAAGGATCGTAATTGGATGATGCTTTTTATTGATACTGACCGTGATAAATCAACCGGATGGAATGGTTATGATATCATTGTGAATCGTGTCAGTCCGAATGGAAATAAAGTGATCGTAGAGAAAAATGTCGGTGGCCGCTGGGAATGGGAACCAATTGCACAAACCAGGTTTGCTGTCAATAAGAATAAACTTGAATTGGAGATTAATCGAAGTCTGTTGAACCTTAATGGGAAAGACATCGATATTGAGTTCAAATGGAATGACAATATGCAGGAAAACGGGAATATCATGGACTTCTATGTCAATGGTGACACAGCCCCTGGCGGACGTTTCAATTATGTTTATACTACGAAAGCTCAGTAAGAACAGAATACTTTGATTTAGAAAGAGTGGTGCTGCCTCCGGGGAGTACCACTCTTTTTTTAATACCGTAAGTCTTTATCTTACAATTTTGTTGTTTTTTTAAAAAAAGTAAATGAAACTATTAAATAGTGTTTGAAGTATATAAGAATTATAAAATAAGTGAAGAGTAGCTTTAAAAATGTATTGTTTGTTGATATGAGTAAAAAGTACACATAAAATGCAATAGTGGGATATGTGGTAACTTTTTTTTTATAATTTTAAACCATAACAAAACCATGTCAAACTTTTACTATGAAAAAGATCATTTTTTTGCTTTTAGTGATGAGTTCCCTGACTCTTGCCGCACAAAAAGCTACTTTGCCGGGGCATATGGCAAAAAAAATCAGTCCGGACCTCTTTGGTATATTTTTCGAAGACATTAACTACGCTGCCGATGGCGGACTTTATGCAGAGTTGATTCAAAACCGATCTTTTGAGTATTCGCCCACTGACAGAAAGGGGTGGAACTCTCTTACCGCCTGGGAATACATCACCGAAGGTTTCGGATACGGTAAAATTTCCGTAGATTCAAAATCACCGGTTAACGAAAATAATCCTCACTATGTGATCCTCACTATTGAAGACGAAGGTCGTGAAGGAATCGGATTGAGGAACTCCGGGTTTGACGGTATCGTGGTTAAAGCCGGTGAGAAGTATGATTTCTCGGTCTTTCTGCGTCAGCTTTCTGATTCTCCCGTTTTATTTGAAATAAAATTAAAAACCCCAAAAGGGGAATTGATTGGTGAAACAAGCTTCTCAACGCATTCACAGGAATGGAAAAAATATGGTGCAACCTTTACCGCTGCCCAATCATCAGACTCTGCCTCCCTCTATGTGATGGCAAAAAGCAAAGGGAAAGTGGCGATGGATATGGTTTCCCTTTTCCCTCAAAAAACATTTAAAGGAAGGTCAAATGGACTGCGAGCTGACTTAGCCCAGTCAATAGCTGATCTCAAGCCTAAATTTATGCGCTTTCCCGGCGGTTGTCTTGTACATGGAGATGGAGTGGGGAATATGTATCGGTGGAAAAATACCATTGGCCCCATAGAGCAACGGGTGGATCAAAAGAATATCTGGGGTTATCATCAAAGTGCAGGGTTAGGTTATTTTGAGTTCTTTCAGTTTTGTGAGGATATGGGGGCTAAACCGCTGCCTGTTTTGCCTGCAGCTGTAAGTTGTCAGAATTCCGGTGGTACCTGGAGTATAGGCGGTACGGGGCAAAAGGGTATCGCTATGAAAGATATGCCTGACTATATTCAGGAGGTACTCGACCTGATTGAGTGGGCAAATGGACCGGTTTCTTCAACATGGGGAGCCAAACGTGCCGAAGCCGGTCATCCTAAACCTTTTAATCTGGAATATATAGGGATTGGCAATGAAGATAAGATCACTCCTGAATTCCGTGAGCGATTCAAACTTATTTATGATGCTGTAAAAGCTAAACATCCTGAGGTGACGGTTATTGGAACAGTAGGTCCTGCTCCCGATGGAGAAGATTTTGATTTGGGATGGAAGTTTGCCAGTGAGGAAAAAGTCCCGATGGTAGATGAGCATTATTATATGGACCCCAAATGGTTCCTGAAAAACGGGAAGCGTTATGATTCTTATGACCGTTCCAAATCAAAAGTTTATATTGGTGAGTATGCATCGTGGGGCAATACCTTGTTTAATGCCTTATCCGAAGCATTTTATATGACTTCGCTGGAACGCAACGGAGATATTGTCAGATTAGCATCATATGCTCCGTTATTGGCCCGTGCAGGCCATACGCAGTGGAATCCTGATCTTATTTATTTTAATGCGACTCAGGTTTGTCCTACGGCAAATTACTATGTACAACAACTGTTTTCAACAAATCAGGGAGACCTCTATTACGAGGATATCGTAAATTGTGCCAATGATTCTCTTCTTGCCGCTTCTTGTGTGACCGATCGTAAAAGTGGGGATATTATTCTGAAGATTGTAAATGCAAATAAAGAACCACGAAATATACCCATTAATCTTTCCCGGTTTAAAGGAATTAATTTAAAGGCATTATGTACGACTTTGAGCGGTGCTGCCGAAGATAAGAACAGCTTTGAAAAGCCCAATGTCATTTCTCCTAAGACCTCTCAGGTAAAGGTGGGAAGAAAGTTCGTGTATAATGCACCTGCGATGTCTTTGTCTGTAGTCAGGATAAAGGGTTATTTAAAATAGATGGATTTCAATTAGAAACTCAAATAATCATTGACTTATGAAATATGGATATTTGATTCTTGTTTCCATATTATTGCTATCCGGACAATTATTTGCCCAGCAGTACGTGAAAACGGAGACAGGTGTAAAGACTAAGCTGCAATCGATGGATGTAGAAGTTAAATTCTATTCTCCGACCATTGTGAGGGTGATAAAATCACCCGAAGGAGTTTCTTTTGATAAACAAAGCCTTTCTGTCATTAAAACTCCTGAAAAGATCGATCTGAAGATTTGTGATAACGGGAAGAGTGTTATCTTGAGCAGTTCTGTGTTGAATGTCATACTTGACCTTCAGACAGGAAAAGTAAGCTATCAGGATTCAAAGGGCAAATCGCTTTTCACTGAGAAAGATTACGGTACACAGTTTACCTCGACCCTTGATGTTCAAAAACAGTCTTACTTCGCCAGACAGGCATTTATTTTGGACAAAGACGAAGCTATTTACGGTCTTGGTCAGCAACAAAATGGCAGACTCAATCAACGGGGACAGAGGTTTGTTCTGCAAAATGCGAACATGCAGGTTTGCATCCCTTTCTTCCAGTCGATAAGGGGATATGGTGTTTTTTGGGATAATTATGCTCCCACTACATTTAATGACAATCCTCAGGAATTATCATTTGAATCACTGGGTGACTGTTCTGATTACTATTTTATGTACGGAGGCAATGGTGACGGAGTCGTAGCTCAAATGCGTGATTTAACAGGACAGGCGCCTATGCTTCCTCTATGGGCTTATGGGTATTGGCAATCGCGTGAACGATATAAAAATCAAAACGAAATAGTCGGAGTAGTGGAGAAATACCGTAATCTGAAAGTTCCTCTTGATGGTATTATTCAGGATTGGCAATATTGGGGTAAAGACAGTGTTTGGAACTCGATGAGTTTTGATAAAAATACTTATCCTGATCCCCAAGGTATGGTGAACAAAATTCATCAAATGAAAGCCCACCTGATGATTGTGGCATGGCCGGGTTTTGGGCCCTTGACGAATCAGTATAAGGAGTTGATGCAGAAGAATATGATGATCAATTTCGATACTTGGCCGCCACAGTCGGGGGCAAAACCATATGATCCGTACAACTCTGTTGCCCGTGATATTTATTGGGATTATCTGAATAAAGGCGTTTTTTCATTTAACACTGATGCATGGTGGCTCGATTCCTCAGAACCCGATCATATCAATGTGAAGGATGAAGACTTTGACCAGCCCACTTATCTCGGTTCTTATCGTTCGGTTATCAATGCTTTTCCGTTGATGCATGTGAAAGGCGTCTATGAACATCAGCGTGCCACTACATCTGAAAAGCGTGTCTGTATTCTTACCCGTTCGGCATTTGCCGGGCAACAACGTTTTGGAGCCAACACTTGGTCGGGCGACATTGTTTCAAGCTGGAAAACGCTTCAGAAGCAGATCCCTGCAGGTTTGAGCTTTTCTCTTTGTGGTATTCCTTACTGGAATGCTGATATCGGTGGATTTTTCTTGTGGGAATATAATGGATGGAATGCACTGAAGGATAAATCTTACCATGAACTTTATGTCCGATGGATTCAGTTCGGAGCCTTTACTCCCATGATGCGTTCGCACGGGACAGATGCTCCCCGCGAGATTTATCAGTTCGGCAAACGGGGTGACTGGGAATTTGATGCCATTGAAAAATACATCAATCTTCGATATCAGTTGTTGCCTTACCTATATTCTACGGCTTGGGGAGTGACAAATCATTCGGAAAGTATTATGCGTGCGCTCTATATGGAATTCGCCGCAGACAAGAATGTACACAACATTACCAATGAATATATGTTTGGTCGTTCGATTCTGGTGGCTCCAGTTACCGAACCAATGTATATAAGCAAACAAGATGATAAAGTCGTTGAGGATTTTAGTCAGGTAAAGACGCACAAAGTCTATCTTCCGGAAGGTTCGGTTTGGTACGATTTCTGGACGGGAAAGAAACATCAGGGGGGGCAGACTTTAGATCGAAAGGCCCCAATAGATATTATGCCGCTATATGTAAAAGCCGGTTCTATTTTGCCCTTTTGCCCTAAAGTTCAATATGCTGCTGAGAAAAAATGGAATAATCTCGAAATCCGCATTTATCCAGGAGTAGATAGTGTGTTTACACTTTATGAAGATGAAACCGATAATTATGACTATGAGAAAGGTAAATATTCGGAAATTCCTATGAAGTGGAACGAAAAAACGCATTCATTGACCATTGGTGATCAAAAAGGAATGTTCCCCGGGATGTTGACAAACCGCAAGTTTAACTTGAAGTTAATTAGTGGGAATAATAATGGTTTGAAACCTAATCCGGACAAGATTACTAAAACAGTAGTATACAGTGGTAAAGCTCTAACTGTAAAGCTTTAATAAAATAGAATCACACACAACAAGCGGGAAGTCTTTCCCGCTTGTTGTGTGTGTATTTTTCAAAACAATTTCAGTATCTGACATTGCTTGAGCCATCCCTATCGCTTCATTAATTTCAGGCATTATCCCTGCAAATAGAAAGTCAATATTCTCTTTTTCAAATTGCATGGTTTGGTTTCGGTGGAATTTATAGGACTCTTCAATACTTAAAGCGTCCTTGCTGCTATAAGCATCACCTCTGCATCCTAATAGGCCTCCATATAAAATATTCTCTGAATAATCCTTGTAACTGTCTCTGATTTTATTCAAAAAAGAGCAGGAGTCTGCTATTATGTTTTTCCCCTGAAATTTGATTTTTTGAGAGAGTCAAAATTCACTTTTCGTGTGGGAGTCATTAGCATAATCAGCAGACTGTACTTTTGCGCAATGTCAATGTATTGTTTATAGAGCATGGCTAATAGATCAGGATTGGTATAAATCAGTCCGGCATGATTGATATAGTTGTCTACTTCAACATTGAATTCTGCTTTCAATCTTTCTACTAATGCTCCTTCTGTCAAGATTATTTTTGAATCTCTGTATATCTTTTCAAATTTCAACATCTGTGGAATTTTGTCTTTAATCGGTCTGTATCAATGAAATTCTGGTTAGAACAGATTGTAAAGATTTTCTGATGCAAATTATTATTCTTTAGTAGATCTGGCAATTTTATGAATCAAGAGCTTGAAAATTTAAATGAATTTTTCGATGGGGAAGATCCGTCAATAATGTTGGTATGGCAGATTTTGAATTTGTTACCTTTTGGTCTGAAAAAAGCTTACAGCTCTAACCTGATGCGAAAGATCCTGGTAAAGTGTTTATCTTTGCGCCTCATTAAAATTGTAGAATGATTTCAGTAGACGGACTTACAGTAGAGTTTGGCGGAACAACGCTTTTTAAAGATATTTCTTTTGTAATAAACGAGAAGGACAGAATAGCCCTGATGGGCAAAAACGGGGCAGGGAAGTCAACTCTGTTGAAAATCATTGCAGGAGTGAGAACTGCCTCCAATGGACGGGTATCGGCTCCGAAAGATGCTGTAATTGCTTACCTCCCGCAGCATTTGATGACCGAGAATAATCGTACGGTATTTGAAGAAGCTTCGCAGGCATTTGCGAGCATTTTTGAGATGGAACGTGAGATTGAAGCACTCAATCAGGAGATGTCTTCCCGTACCGATTATGAATCTGAAAGCTACTATGAACTGATCGAGAAGGTATCAACATTAAGTGAGAAATTTTATTCCATTGAAGAGATTAATTACGACGGAGAAGTAGAAAAAATATTGTTGGGGTTGGGCTTTACGCGTGATGATTTCAATCGCCAGACCAGTGAATTTAGTGGGGGATGGCGCATGCGCATTGAATTGGCTAAGATTCTATTGCAAAAGCCTGATCTGATTTTGCTTGATGAACCGACCAATCATCTGGATATAGAATCGATCCAGTGGCTGGAAGAGTTTTTGATGACTAGTGCGAAAGCGGTAATGGTCATTTCTCACGACCGTGCGTTTGTTGACAATATTACGAATCGTACAGTTGAATTAAGTATGGGGCGTATCTATGACTATAAAGTCAATTACTCCACTTATCTGCAATTGCGTAAAGAACGACGGGAGCAGCAACAGAAGGCATATGAGGATCAGCAGAAGATGATTGCCGATAACCGGCAATTTATCGAACGCTTCAAAGGCACTTACTCTAAAACGACGCAAGTACAGTCAAGGGTAAGAATGTTGGAAAAGCTTGATTTGGTTGAAGTGGATGAAGAAGATACTTCCGCACTTCGCTTGAAGTTCCCTCCATCGCCGCGGTCCGGCAATTATCCGGTAATTGCGGAAGACGTCACTAAAAAATACGACGATCATATTGTTTTCGCAAATGCTTCATTCACCTTAGCTCGCGGTGAAAGGGTAGCCTTTGTTGGGAAAAACGGAGAAGGAAAGTCGACGCTTGTAAAGTGCATCATGAAAGAGATTGAACATGAGGGAAAGCTTTCCGTCGGTCATAATACTATGATTGGCTATTTTGCACAAAATCAGGCTTCTTTACTGGATGAAGAGTTAACCGTATTTCAAACCATCGATGAGGTAGCGGTTGGTGATATTCGGACGAAGATCAAAGATATCCTGGGAGCATTTATGTTCGGTGGCGATAACTCTGACAAAAAGGTGAAAGTTTTATCAGGTGGCGAGCGTACGCGTCTGGCTATGATTAAATTGTTGCTTGAACCTGTGAATCTTCTCATTCTTGATGAGCCTACCAATCATCTGGATCTAAAGACTAAGGATGTATTAAAAAGTGCATTGCAGGATTTTGATGGTACCATGATTTTAGTGTCGCACGACCGCGATTTTCTAGACGGATTGGTCGATAAAGTTTATGAATTCGGCAATAAGCAAGTAAAGGAGCATTTGGGAGATGTTCGTAGTTTTCTTCAAAAGAAGAAGATGGAAAACCTGCGTGAGCTGGAGAAGAGTGCTCGATAATGAGATCGAATATTTTTTGTCTGATAACATAAACAAAGAAGCATGGTATTTTATACCATGCTTCTTTGTTTATAAAGGTTTTTTTTCAGAATAGACTGATCTGATTTTAACGCTTTCAACAGACGCCATCCTATAAGTGTGGCTTCATGCCTGGTTCTTGAATTATGAAAACAGCTTTATTTCGTTGAATACTTTTTGAGGGCAGTTAAATAATTTTCTTTTGAGAATTTTGTAAAGGATCTCGCCTCTTTGAATTTCTTCAGTTTTGCAATGTGAGGAGCTCCTTTACTTTTTTGATTGATTTCATAATTGCCCTTAGAATGCAAGAAAACCGTTCTTTGATCCCCATCTTTCATTTTTGGGACAGGAAATGATAATAATACATAGTCATTAAAGTTCGGCTGGTTGAGGTATTGATTGTCATCAAATAGCAGATATTCATGCACTTCCTTTTTATTCTGATCTGTTGCTTTATCAATACCTACTCTCTGAATATTAAGATTGTTATTTTCAGAGAAGTCCATTCCTGCATAATCGATCTCCCAGAAGAGCCATCCTGATTCAAGTTTAAGCCTGATATTTTTCTCGTTGTGTTTTGACAGATCAATTTGCATGATATCGTCTTTGTAGGCCATCGGTCCGGCAACATTAAAGAAGTCAATAAACCTCCACTGATTATTTTCTTCGATGTAAACAGAAAGTGGAATGCCCTGACTTAAACACCAAGACTCAATCTCTGATTTATCTTTTCCATTTTGCTTCTTTTCCCATGAATCCAGTCGGTTACCGAAAAGATTAAGAAATCGTCCATAGGTATAGTCCAGCCAGAATGAGTTTTTCGCTCTGATTACAAGCTGAGCCTTCTGGGCGTTATCGGGTTTCTCAAAAGTGAGGGTAAGGTTGTCGAACGTTTGTTGATTATTCTTTTGAGGTTTTCCGGAATAGGAAATGTTATCCTTTAGTGTGATAGAGCTTAATACCTGATTATTATCATACCCAAAAGCTTCAATTGGAGATACAGGTTTTGAAAAAGAGGTTGCTGTGCCATATTTGTCAATCAGCACGGATGTTCCCGGAGCATGATCAATAACGAGTAATTCTGCAAGGTTCGTGTGTTGTTTCTCATTGGCTTCGTTCGTTATTTTCAAAAGATACTGGCTATCAGAAGGACTTATATTGGGGAGACACAGATAGTCATGTCGTTCCATCGGGACATTTGTTGCTCCGCTATATATTTCACCTTCAAAAACATACTCAGAACCGTTATGAGTATAAACAAACGGACAGCTCTCTTTTGTAAGATATACAATAAGACCGATTGCTCCGGCTGTTACTGCTGCTACTCCAAGAGAAAACAAGATGGTTTTTCCTGGATCGTATTTAAAGTATTCTATTCTCGTAATATTCTCAATAGGAACAGATAACTTATTGTCCTTAGTAATTAGATTACTATCGTTTCGAAGGATGATTTTAACGATTTTTCGGGGACCATAGGCAAAAGTATTCGGTTGTATTTCACCTTCAATACGATCATTGGAGACGGTAGTATTTCCAAGTATCCACAAAGTTTGGTTGTAGGATACCAATACCGGTTTACGAGCGAGAATGTTTTCATCTATCTTGTCATTCGACATGTATCTTTTGGTCGTGCATCCATTAAACAGCGTGAGACAACAGATGCAGAGGAAAAAGATGAATGTTTTCGGTAAGAGTATAAATTTTTTCATTTTGAAGTGTTTATAAACTTTCAAAAGAATATAGACAGAATAATCAGTAGTGCAGGTATTTCATTTCGACGTAGGTAGTCGAAACGAAATTTGGCCATTAAGAATTGAGACTGTTGCACGCTTTTAAGGTGTGATTAGGAAAATAGTTAGTTTCGTATCAGGTGGAGAATCTGGGATCTTATATCTCAAGATTATTTAGTGAAATGTGATTGTTAGCTTTATTCCGGTTGCCATTGATGTTGAGGTTGCAAGATTAACCGGTTCAAGGTAAGGGGTAAGATTGATAGAAGTGGTTTTGTGTCTGTCTCTATATGCCAGATTGTTAACCTTTGCAACCTTTATAACATCGAGAATGGCCCATGTCGTTATGATCAGATAGCTAACTGCACCTACCGTGATGAGGGTCATCCCAATATCCGGATTTTTATTTTCAACTCCGAACGCGGCATTAAGGATATCTGTAAACTTAAGTAAGAGACCGGTTGCGATGATTCCATCACTCACGAATGCTCCAAGCATAAATGGAATGCCTCTTCCGAATTCACCACAAATAAAGTGTCCCGTTCCGGGCAAAATTAAAGAGGTTAGACTAACGAACGGTACACAATATCGATCTCCCGCTTGGTGCTCGTACGTTGTCGGGTCATATTTAAGTTTATTTATTCTGTATTGAGCATTAACTGTTATTCCCCAAAGAATAATTCCCATCAATATCAATAATATCTTCTTCATAATCGGTTTATTATTAGTTTGCTATTTCAGTTAACAGTCTATGAAGAATTTTTTATCCAACAATGTCAATATCGTTTTTTGGATAACTGATCATAGTATTCAATTGTAAGGAGATAACCTTTAAAAAGTTACCAAAAGAAGGGATAAACGAAGAGGAATAGAGTGAAAGTGGATAATCTACAGAAGTAATGTTGGCGTTACAATAGTTGAAGCACTTTTGGAAGGAAGATAATAAGTCCGACAATAAAGGCTGCAATGGCGCATATCAATACGCCTCCGGCTGCGATGTCTTTGGCTAGTCTTGCCGTTTCGTGATATTCTTTAAACAGATGATCGACCAGTTTCTCGAAGACGGTATTAAAGGCCTCGGCTGCAAATACGATTGCGATTGCAAATATTACAAAACACCATTCGCTTGTTGAGATCTGTAAGAAGAATCCGGCTGCAACGGCACAAATAGTTGCTGCCAGATGAATCCGCGCATTGGGTTCTGATTTGATCAGCTCATAAATTCCGGTAAAGGCATATTTGAAGCTGAATATTCGTTTTTTCAATCCAGACTTAGTATTGGACATATTTCTTGTTGTAATGTTTATTGATCCATTTATTCAATTTGTTGGAGAGATATGCGCTACCGGCGCCTGTTATCATCCCTCCAAGAACATCACTGGGGTAATGTACCCCGAGATACATCCGGGAATAAGCGACTGTGCCGGCCCATGCAAAAGAGGGTACGATGATATACCATTTCGGATAAGCCATGCTTAAAGAAGTTGCAGTGGCAAATGCTCCGGAGGTATGTCCTGACGGGAAGGAGGGACCTCCTCCGTCTGATTTTTTTAAAATATATGAGTATTTATCAAAAGGCCTTTCCCTGTTAATGGAGTATTTCAGTGCATAAGTCAATGCGACATTAACAGCACTGGCTTCTACGATGAAGCAGGCATTGTTGAACAGTTTTTCGTCATGATTAATGAGCCCTGCAATTCCCATTCCAAGAGGAATCCCGACAATTACTGCATTGTTTGAATTTGACGCGAATTTAAAGAACTTGTCGGCTGACTGTGTTTGAGAAGTATTAATCGTATTAAGAATCCGAACGTCCAGATTCTGAGAAAATGTCTGAACCGATATGAATAACAGTAAAATAACAGATAGTCTTTTGATCATTTCCTGAGTGTAGCGTAATTAATAGAACTGAAATCAAAAATAGCTTTTTTCAAGCAATTTTATATAAAATAGGGCAGCTTACATCCGGTTTTTTACAATTGTTTTTTAGGTCGGGTAGATTGTTGATTTTATTTTTCCCTGAACAGTTGTTGTTATAGATAAAAATAAAAGGTGTACCGTATTTCAGGAACACCCTTGCTTGAGTTATAAAGTTACATTGTTGCATTTTATCCCAATTCAGATATTTTAGCGATTGAATGAGAATCCAATCGATGTTCCGTATCCGAACCTATAACGTATTGCTCGTTATTTGATTACAAACAGATCTTCTATCGGCCTGCGTACTTTTTTATGGTATTGATACGGATCACTTTCAGAGCGATATCCTAACGCAACTGCAGCATAAGGACGAAGCCCCAGTTTATCAAGTCCTAAGATCTCGGTGTATGCTTTTGGATCGAATCCTTCCATCGGACAAGCATCAATGCCTAGTACGGCAGCTGATGTTAATAAGAAGCCAATAGAAATATATAATTGACGAGCTGACCATTCTTCTTTTGCTTCCTGAGATCTTTGAAGGATTGACCCTTTCAGCATTCCTGAAAATCCGGCAGCATTTTCTGCCGACAGATGATTAATTGTGACATTTAAATCAACAAACCGATCAATAAAAGATTCATCAAGTTTCGTTTCGATACAGAAAATGATAAAGTGAGACGCTTTAGCTACTTTATCTTGTCCGTATGAAACATCTACTAATTTGTTCCTCAACTCAGGATTTTCAACAATTACAAATTTGTATGGTTGCAGGCCAAATGAAGAAGCGGATAATTGCAATGCTTCCTTCAAAGTGTTAATTTGATCGTCAGATAACTTTTCGTCAGGATCAAATGATTTAACGGCATATCTCCAGTTTAATTTGTCAATTATATTCATAACACAAGTTTTTAATTTTTTATAAAGAGATAAACGGGGAAGTTCTTAAATTGTTTAAGGTTAATTTGTAAAATTGGAACAAATAAATATGAATCAGGCGCTAATGATATTTTATATCAAGGCCTTACGGTAAGATTAAATCACAATTTTCTCCCAAAACACTTATTTCCCTTCAATCCATTTAATTATTTCCTTATCATTTGGTTTTGTGCCGGGCGCAACCGTCATCACTAATTTCCCGTTTTCGTCAATCAGAAATTTTTGAAAATTCCATTGGATCGGTGCATCCAATACCTCGTTCAGTTTCTTTTGAGTAAGCCATTGGTACAGAGGATGGATGTCGTCTCCTTTAACCGAGATTTTACTCATCATGGGAAACGTAACCTTGTAGTTGATTTCGCAGAATTGTTTGATCTCCTCATTGGTTCCGGGTTCCTGATGTAAAAAGTTGTTTGCAGGGAACCCGATTATGACAAAGTTTTTTGCTTTGTATTTTTCATAAAGGGCTTCCAAGTCTTTGTATTGAGGAGTATGGCCACATTTGGATGCAGTATTTACGATCATTACTTTCTTTCCCTTCAGGGTTGAGAGATCGAAATTGTTTCCATCAATGTCTTTTACCTGAAAATCGTAAAAGCTTTTCCCTGAATTCTGAGCAGAAGCATAATGAAGGGAAAAGAATGTTAATATACAGATTATTGTTGTTCTCATGATTCATTGTTTTAGTTTCAATTAAAACGGTTTCCCAAGTAAAATGTTTAAGCATTTTGAGATTGCAAATTCTATTGGTAGTAATTGAAGTCTTGAAGTTTACATCGAATCCTCCCTGAATTTCATTATTCTTTTCACAAAAGAGTTATAACGGGCTATTTGGGTTAGGGGAATTTCCGTATATTTGAATCTCGGAGAGCAAATAAAATCTGTTCATGGAAAACTTTATTGTATCGGCACGGAAATATCGTCCGGATACTTTTCAAACTGTTGTTGGTCAATTTTCTATCACAGCAACACTGAAAAATGCGATTAAGAATAATCAGCTCGCGCAAGCTTATCTTTTTTGCGGACCTCGTGGTGTCGGGAAGACAACCTGTGCCCGAATATTCGCAAAAACCATAAATTGCCAGAATCTGGGACCTGATACAGAACCTTGTAATCAGTGTGAATCTTGCATCGCATTTAATAAGAGCCGCTCTTATAATATTCATGAACTCGATGCTGCTTCTAATAACTCTGTCGATGATATCCGTACTTTGATCGATCAGGTCAGGGTACCGCCACAGGTTGGAAAATATAGCGTATATATCATCGATGAAGTTCACATGTTGTCATCTCAGGCTTTTAATGCATTTTTGAAAACACTTGAAGAGCCTCCTCGTCACGCTATATTTATTCTTGCCACAACAGAGAAGCATAAGATTATCCCTACGATCCTTTCCCGGTGTCAGATTTATGATTTCAACCGGATCAAGATCTCTGATATGGTCGATCATCTTTCGCATGTTGCAAAAAATGAACAGGTTAAAATCGAAGGCGAAGCTCTTAATGTCATTGCACAGAAAGCTGACGGTGCGATGCGCGATGCCCTGTCGATCTTTGACCAGATTGTTAGTTTCTCAGGAAGAGATATTACTTATAAAGATGTTATTTCAAATCTGAATGTACTTGACTATGAGTACTATTTTCGGATAACCGAGATGTTCCTCAAGAATGATATTCCCGGAGTATTGCTTACGTTTAATGAAATATTGGATCATGGTTTTGATGCTTTCCATTTTATTACCGGGTTGAGTAATCATTTCCGCGACCTGTTGGTTTGTCGTGATGCCGTTACGGTTCAACTTCTCGAAGTAGGAGGGGAGATTAAACAACGGTATAAACAGCAAGCTTCAATATGTGATCCGCAGTTTATTATTGACTCAATTACACTTTCGAACGAATGTGAACTTCAATATAAAGCAAGCCAGAGTAAAAGATTGTTGGTTGAGCTTACTTTAATAAGAATTAGTCAGCTTACTTTAAAAAAAAAACTTCTGAGTCAGATGTCTTAGATGATAAGGTTCTTCTTCCTCTTTTTACAGGGGAAGAAAAATCTGTTGCCTCATCAGCTATACCTGTCGGGATAAATAAACCTGCGGTATCTGCTTCGAATTCTACGGAAGTACCTTCCTCTTCAGTTAAACAAAATGAACCTGTTAAGCACACTCAGCCTTTAACACAGCGAAAGAGAACTCCATCGATAAATTCTTACCTAAGCGGGAATATTCCTTCGGAAACTTCAGCTGTAAATGAACCCTCTGCAATTAAAAGGAATTTTGAGGAACATGAAGACCCTTTTACTCAAGAGATGCTTATTGCTAAATGGAAAGAGTTTGCAAAACGCTATGCGAGTGAACCTCAGATTTACAGTCTTTTCAACAAGGTCCCTGAGCTCAGACAACAGTGGTTGGTGATAATCCCGATCGAAAACTCGGTACAGCAATCAAATCTTTGGGATATTAAGCCGGCATTAACCGGATTTCTGCATCGTGAATTGAGAAATACGAAGATTGAAATTGAATCTGAAATTGTCGAATCGGATGAAAAACCACTCATTTATAATGATTCAGATAAACTAAAAGCAATGGCAGAAAAGAATCCGGATATTATGCTATTAAAACAAAAGTTTAATCTTGATTTTAATTCTTAACGTATTCCTGATTTTTATTGGGCTTAATAAGTTTTAAAATTTATATTTGTATATAGTGATTGTTGTAGAACATAAATGATTTAAAATATACTGTTATGCTGAACGAAAAATTACAACAAGCGATTAATAAGCAGATTAATGCGGAATTGCATTCATCTTATTTGTATTATTCGATGTGTGCTTATTTGCAGAATAACGGTTTGTCGGGTTTCGCTCATTGGACAAAAATACAGGCCCAGGAAGAGTTGACCCATGCGAATAAGTTCTTTGATTATGTGAATGAAAGAGGGGGTCGCGTTACCCTGACTGCAATTGAGGCTGTCCCTACAGAATTTGACGGAGTACTTGCTGTGTTTAAACAGATCAAACAACATGAAGAGTTGGTTAGCGAGCTAATCAATAATTTGATGGATGTTGCCTTGTCTGTAAATGATCATGCAACGAAAAGCTTTCTTCAGTGGTTTATTGATGAGCAGGTTGAAGAAGAAGCAAATGTACAGGCTATTCTGGATAATCTTAAGTTGATTAACGGTGAAGGTCATGGAATGCTTCTTTTAGATCGTGAATTAATGACCCGCGTATTTGTTGACGCAACCCAAACCGGAGCTTAGCTCCCCGTTTATAATATTTTAAAAAGCGGGACCGGCTTGGAGAATAGCAGGTCCCGCTTTTTTTATTGTCAAAACTCTTTCCGTTCGGAATTGTTTAATATTGAAACAAATTAGTGCTATGAAGGAAACTGAGCTGAAAATGATTTCTAAAGAAGAGGAAGTTGACCATCTTTTTGACGATTTTATTTTATTCTGTGAGGCTCATTTCAAACCTGACGAAATTGGTTTGCTGAGGAAAGCCTACGCTTATGCGAAACAGTTTATAGAAAATGACAAATGGCCATGGGGAGAGTCTGTCCTCTCTCATTCAATTTCTGTGGCGCGTTTGGCAACAGAAGAAATAGGGCTTTTTGCAGATTCTGCTATATGTGGAATCCTGCACAATATTTTTAATAATCAGAAAGGATTATCGGTTGACCCAAAGGAAATCGAAAAACTCTTCGGTCGTACTGTTTTACTGATTCTTGAAGGAATTCGGAAGATTAATGCCATCGATACAGAAAATATAGCCGTAAATTCGGAGAACTACCGTAAATTGATGCTAGCTCTTTCTGGTGATGCCAGGGTGATTCTGATTAAAATTGCGGACCGGCTGTATGATATGCGAACGCTTAGCTGGCTGGATCAATCCATGCAAATGAAGTTTGCGACCGAAACGTCCTATTTATATGCTCCGCTTGCTCATCGTTTGGGATTATATAAGATTAAATCGGAATTGGAGGACCTTTCTCTTAGATACCTGAATACAGAAATTTATTCTTATATCGAAAAACGACTGGATGAAACCAAGGTAGAGCGAAGTCGTTTCGTAGCTGGTTTTGTTAAACCGATTGAAGAGAAGTTGAAAGCCAAAGGTTTTGACTTCGAGATGAAAGCCCGTACTAAGTCCATTTATTCCATTTGGAATAAAATGAATAAACAGAAAGTCAGCTTTGATGAAGTCTATGACCTTTTTGCAATTCGGGTTATTCTGAATTCAAAACCTGAAAATGAGAAGTCGGATTGCTGGCAGGTGTATTCTATCGTGACAGAAGAGTATCAACCAAATCCTGAACGTTTGAGGGACTGGATCTCTATACCGAAAATCAATGGTTATGAATCATTGCATACCACTGTAATGGGGCCTCATGGTCGTTGGGTGGAAATACAGATCCGTACCCGCAGGATGGATGAAATTGCAGAGAAGGGATTTGCGGCTCATTGGAAATACAAAGGGGGCAAAGGAGATAGCGCTTTGGAGGAATGGCTTTCGAATATTCGGGGAATTCTTGAAAATCCTGATATTAAAGTTGCTGACTTTATCGAAGATTTTCAAAAGAATATCTATGAAGACGAGATTTTCGTTTTTACACCCAAAGGAGAATTGCGGAAATTGCCTGCAGGATCCACGGTCCTGGACTTTGCCTATGATCTTCATTCTCAGCTGGGGGATAAATGTACCGGAGGAAAAGTCAATAAGAAGATTGTCTCCATAAAACACAAGCTTAAGAATGGAGACCAGATTGAAATTGAGACCTCTGCTCATCAAAAGCCAAAGATGGACTGGCTTGATTTTGTCGTTACAGCGAAAGCTAAAAATAAAATTCGTTCAAGTCTGAATGAGGAAAAGAAAAGAGAGGCTGCCAACGGTAAAGAAATCATCCTTCGGAAGTTTAAAAACTGGAAGATGGAGTTTAACGATGATGTAATTCGTCTGTTATTTAAACATTACAAGCTTAAATATGCCATTGACCTGTATTATCAGATTTCTGTCGGGAAAATTGATCCACTTCAGATTAAAGATATTGTTTCCGGACAATCGACCGAATCTGAGAAAGAAAAGGTTAATGAATTGCTTCCCAAAGATCAGACCCAACAGCTGAGATTTAGCAAGAGCGATGATTTTTTGGTGATCGATAACAATATCAATAATGTTGTGTATAAACTTGCCCGGTGCTGTAATCCGATTCCAGGCGATAAAATCTTTGGATTTGTAACCATTGGAGAAGGAATTAAGATTCATCGTCAGACGTGCCCAAATGCGGTACAGATGAGGGAGCGTTATCCTTATCGTATTATTAAAGCTGTATGGAGGGGAACTGAAACATCTACATCATTCCTGGCCGCGGTTCGTATTTCGGGCGATGATAAGCTGGGGTTACTGGGTGAAATATCAGGGATTCTGGCAAGAGAATTTCAAATACAGATCCGTTCGGTTGTAGTGAATACCGAGCAGGGAATGTTCGACGGAACCATTCGTATTCTGGTTCATGATGTGGGGCATCTTGACTATGTCATTCAAAGACTTCGTCAGATAAAAGGAGTCCGTTATGCTATTCGTACTGATAATTGATAAAATATGAATATTTTACTGGCCCCTAACTCGATGAAAGGTAGCCTGAATGCTTTTGATTTTGCAGACTCAGTGGAGCGTGGTCTTTCCAGAGCTTCTGCTGATTTTTGCATTACAAAGTGCCCGGTTGCCGATGGGGGGGATTTTTCTGCTCCGGTTCTGGCAAAGTCCCTTGGCGCTTCTGAAATTTCGGTTATTGTGCGCGGGCCTATAGGCAAGCCTGTTCATTCACGATTTTTTATGACTCCGGATCATGTTGCTCTCATCGAAATGGCTGATGCATCCGGACTCAGGTTGATTTCACCGGAAGAACGCAATCCGTTGAAGGCTGGCAGTTATGGATTAGGTGAACTGATCCTGGCGGCGTGCTCTCATCATGCCAAGCGTATCCTGCTGGGAGTCGGGGGAAGTGCAACCGTGGATGGCGGAATGGGAATGATGCAGGCTCTTGGAATGCGATTCTATGATGAAGGAAATCATCTTCTGGAAGGAAATGGCGCAAACCTAATTCGAATAGACCATGTGGAGTGGAGCAGACCAAAAGATCTTTCGGCCATTGAAATTAATGTGCTTTGTGATGTTTCCAATCCGTTGATCGGACCTTCGGGTGCTGCAGCTGTCTTTGGACCTCAGAAAGGAGCTTCTCCGTCGGATGTTGAGTTTCTTGAAAGCGGACTTTTACATTGGAGCAAAATTATTTCCAGTACTAGTGAGTGTCCCTTCCAGAATAAGCCTTTTACCGGTGCAGCCGGTGGTGTCAGTGCAGCTCTAAATGCTTTTTTGAATGCAAATCTTGTTTCCGGTGCAGATTATATACTGGATACAATTAATTTTAACAGCTATTTAAGCCGGACTGATCTTGTAATCACGGGAGAGGGATTGCTCGATGCTCAAACTTCCAATCTAAAAGCACCTTTTGTTGTTGCTTCAAGAGCGAGAGTCTTTGGAAAAAGGATAATTGCACTGGCAGGTGGAATTAAAGATGGAGAACACTCTGTTTATGATGCTGTATTTTCAATATCTCCGGGACCTGTATCTCTTGAATTTTCGCTGCAGAATGCGGAAATTCTGACAGAAGAATTGTCGTTTAATTTAGGAAAACTGATTAGAACATTTATATGACTTTAAATAAAGAACTGCAAAGGGTGGAGGAATTGATTGCCACGAGCGATATTGACGGTGCTTCTAAAGTTCTGGCTTCTTTAATGGATCATGAATCGGAAAGTCATTCGTTGATTCAGATTGGTGATCTTTATTATAAGATGCAGAATATGGGTGAAGCAATGAATTGTTTCCTCAAAGCATTGGAGCTTGAGCCAGAAAACCAGATTGTTAAAAATAAGATCTCTATGATTTCAAGTATTCTTCAGTTTCGCTACAAGGACCTATATAACCCATAATGGAGGGAATTATAAAGTTGTGCCCATTTTGTATTACTGAGTTTTGCTGATTACGAACAGTTTTAAAAGAACGGTACCTGTTTTTGCAGTATCTTTTAAATGCACTAACGTGTTTGTATCTTTGATTTGTAATTTTTTCTGTTAAAAAAGTATAATTGGAGTCTATTTAGGAACCTTTTTATTATTTTTTCAAGCATAAAAATACAAGATTATGAAAAGGTTGATGATTGTAATTGCCTGTCTGTTTGTTGTTGTCATAGCGTCGGCACAGGAACAAAAGTATAATCTGGCAACAGCTCCTGATTCCATTAAAAAGTTTGATGCGAAGTATAGTGTAGGAACCAGTTTCTCTACCGATCTGAAGTCAGGGACTGCTTTCTCTTCTTATTTTGCCACAAATCTGAATTATTCGTTTTCAGATAAGCTGAAGTTAGAATTGATGCCAGCTTTTTCATCTTCTACATTTTCAAATTACAAATTGTGGAGTTTAGGCGCTTACTCTGCAACGTTGAATGATAAAGTGAATTTCTTGAGCCTTAACGGGCGTGCTCATTATGATATTTCTTCAAAAACCTATATTGGTTCCACCTTGTCGTTCGAACAAAATGTAAATCATCTGACAGGCCTAACCGGCAGCCCGATGCAAAATATGAACTACCAAAGTTTTAACGTCTTTATGGGACATCAGTTCTCACCCAATTTCAAAGTTGAAGTTGGAATTGGCGTCAATCATTATAATAATCCGTTTTATATGGATGCATTTCCGGAAATGCATCGAAGCTGGTAGTTTCGGTTAATCGTTTAATTTTAGCGCTTTCGGATATAAGATGTTATTTTCGAGATGTACATGTTTATGCAGGTCATCTTCGAACTGTTCCAGCAATTTCAAAGTAACATTATAAGTATTGCATCCATCTGCAG
>JAUZOB010000129.1 GCA_030706665.1 Bacteroidota bacterium | reverse complement strand
GGTTTGAATAAAAAAACGGATCCAGAAGAAAGTAAAGTTTCATCATCCTAATCGGGTAAGAATGTCAGTATGGCATGCATTTAAAGGAGAAAATGGAATATATTGACCATGGGATTATTCTACCCTTCCTTTACCATTAACTACCCATTCAGTGGTAAAGGAAGGGAAATTCAATATTCGTATTGTTGTATTGTGTGTGTTATTAAAATCAGTATACACATTTTTGTGTCTTCACATACATTGGTAAACAGCTGATTTTCTATTCACTAAAAATAATTCTCCATCCCGAATTTTAGGGATGTAAGATAGATTGTCTCAAAGAAAATTTATTTATCGATCGCCATTCATATCTTTTTCTATTTAGGATAAACCATTAAAACAAGAAATAACTTTTACAGAAGGCACAGAAAATCATTCTCATTTCAATATACTGTATTTATGCTAATTAATCTATGCGTCGCTGATCTTCTATTTGTATTAACGAAGGATTAATTAAGCCATCCTTTTAAATATCTCGTTTTTTTATTGAGTAATGTTTACTAAATTTGTAACTACCTTTAAATTATTATCATCAGACATTGTTAATTGAAGATTTTTCCAGAGATGAACGAAATTGTAGATAAACCCTATTTTTTTAAATTCAATGTTGCTGTAGACTGTATCATATTTGGATTCGACGACGAAGGATTGAAACTACTTCTTTATAAACGTAATTTCGAACCGGAGATTGGCAAATGGTCACTAATGGGCGGGTTTCTTAGTCCTGAAGAATCATTGGATAAAGCAGCCTCACGAGTTTTAGCAAAAATTACAGGGTTAAAAAACATCTTTCTTGAACAATTTCATACCTATGGCGATGTCAACCGCGATACCGGAGCTCGGGTTATCAGTGCTGCCTACTATGCACTGATTAAAATCAGCGACTTCAGTCAAAGTATGATTGACGAGTTCGGCGCACAATGGTGGCCGGTTAATGATTATCCTGAATTAGTATTTGACCATGGAGTGATGGTCGAAAGTGCATTAGAAACCCTTCGTTCAAAAGCCAAGAATGAACCCATCGGTTTTGAGCTTTTGCCTCGCTTTTTTACGATCACTCAATTAAGAAATCTTTACGAAGCTATTTATCAAAGGACTTTCGATCCGGGTAACTTCAGAAAGAAGATTCTTTCAATGAAACTCCTCGACAGACTTCCGATAAAAGACAAGACCGGTTCCAAAAAAGGAGCATTCCTTTACGAATTCAATCAAAATCGCTACGAACGATTTAAGTCGCAGGGATTCCTCTTTGAGTTGTAAGATTCTTTAATGGATATGTCTTTATAAGGCATTTGGGATTTTCCCATTTTGCACGATATAATTTAAGATCAATGGCTTTGCCATAAAGGTCATAAAATATTCCGGCAGAATCTTTTTTCAATCGCCACAGCGCTCCTTGGGCAATGGCTTGTTTGATTGAATCAACCAATACCTGTTCCGATACCTTTTTCAATCGGTAACCAATATTCACCCCTATTTTGTTGTTTTCAAGGTCCATTGCAGAACTCGGTTCATCGGGCAAAGCTCCGTCTTCGAGTTGTCGCTTGTAGAACATGCGTTTATTGCCTCGTTCATGTGCTCTTCCCAAACTTAATGCTTTATGTCTGCTTATCTTACGACTCAAGCTTGCCATCCAGAATGCATGTCTGAAAGCATCTGAATTTCCACCATTATTATCTCCATCGATTACTGAGTCCAGAGGCATTTCTTGAATGTACCTCTCAACATGCTTTGTAATTTTGTATGCACGAGCAACCACAAAAGGATGAAATATAGCCCACACTTTTTCGGGCCATGAAATGGAAGAAACCTCTTTCATCGTAATCTTTTGTGCATTTGCCTCACCACAAAAGAATGAAAAGGATATAATAAGAATAAGGATAGTTCGAATCATCAGTTTTTCTTTAAACGGGCAACAAACATAGAGTCAGCCGAGAAACCAGTTCCATCTATTAATTCGCTCTTCTCCAGATGTAATCCTGACAAATGACACAATTCGGCAATTACATCTTCGTTTTCTTTCTTAAATACCGAACAGGTTATATAAATCAGCACACCCTCCGGTTTCAAAAATCGACTTGCATTTAAGGCTATCTGAAGCTGTCTGTTGTGAAAATCATTCAATATTTCAGGATTAAAATAACAAAGATTTTCAGGGTTCCGACTCCAGGTACCGGAACCACTACAAGGGGCATCAACGATAATACCGTCAAAAGGTGCTCCCAATATCTTTGCAGACAGTGGTTCTCTAGTAAGGTCTATAACTTGAGTAGAAGAAACGTGATGACCTGCACGCTTGAACCTCTTTACCAGATTTTCAAGAACCGAATTTCGAATATCGCTTACCGAAAGCCTGATACTGGGCTCCAGATCTTTAAGCAACAAAGATTTACCACCACTTGCAGCACAACAATCCCACCAGGATTCATTATGGTCAGGGTTAAAATACTCTCCGGTTCTTTGCGAAGAATAATCCTGCACTTCAAAACTCCCCTCCGGCAACAGGTTCTCTGTCCGGGTTCCGTTTGGAAGTTTCAGACAATGATTTCCTAACCACTCAAAAGGAATATGGTTTGACACCAACTTCGCTTCTATTTCTGTTTTGGCCAAGTGGCGAATTCGCAAGAATAGAGAAGGCTGGGTGAGAAAAGAATATATAAAGGGTTCAAAAGGAAACGAAGGGCTAAGATATTCTTGCCATGGGAAGATCCTGATCCTGTTAAAGGAGGGATACAATTGCTCTAACCTCGTCAATTTTTCATCTAAAGATAAAAACTCATTTTGTTGAAGTTCGGATGGTCTAAGGCTTGCATAAGCTTCCTGATCTGAAAAGAGATAAGTGGCAACCTTAATTCGGGTCGTTGTAGTTTCAAATCCGGATGATGCACCCAAACGATAATAACCATATACCAATTGTGAAACCTGTCTGCGGTCGTTTGACCCCATCTTCGGATTTCTTCTGAAGAATTCCTTCAAAAAATGATGTAAGGGGACTGTCGGATCATATTCCCGAATGATTGATTCAGCCCGAAGGATATAGTGTTCCCAGCGTGTCATTTACAGTTTTTGTAATTAACGGCTAAAATAACAAAACAGACTAAAATAATATGCGAACAAAAAGAGATTAATCATCGTTAAATGATTTGGCAGAGTTTTTGCAATAGTACTAATGAAATTAAAAAATCAAGCATATGACAAAAAAAGGAACATTACTGGCTTTTGCGTTTACTTTCATTTCTTTACTCTCACTTAAAGCCCAAGACTACAAACTGGCTATAGGAGGTCGGTTTGGTCCTGCATCAGGAATTACAGTAAAAGGTTTTCTCGATCGAAGCCATGCGTTGGAAGGTATTTTTGATTTCAGATGGGGTGGGACCATGATTACCGGTCTTTATGAATTCCAAAAACCAATAGGTGATCTTCCCGCTATGAGTTGGTATTACGGCCTTGGTGGCCACGTAGGGTTCTGGAATGAAGATGATCCTCATTTTCCGGGTTGGAAATTTGATCATTCAGGAAATTACAGTGCCTTTGGAGTTGATGGAGTGTTGGGATTGGAATACAAGATTCGGGAAATTCCGTTTACACTCTCGCTCGATTGGAAACCAATGATAAACGTGGGTGATTATAATGCATTCTGGGCCGACATGTTCGGTTTTTCAGTACGCTATCGTTTCTAAATCTATTTAATTCAAAAAATAAACGGGAGCTGTCTTTTAAGCAAGACAGCTCCCGTTTTCTATTTCTAAAGTAATTGTATAATCCAAAGATTCTCTTTAAAATACAATTTCGTTACCTAATGTGATTAGTATTGAGGAAGTCGACAAGTTCTGCTACTTCTTTCTCTGTCTGAATAACAAAATCGCTGCTCATTTTTAGATTAAAGACCTGAAACCGTAACATTTTTACAGCAAAGTCATCTTTCTTTTCGAGTAGGTTTAATCCCAACTCGTACAATTTCATTCTTTGTGCATTCATATTCTGAACCAATATTTAGTTGTTTCATACCGGCTATTAATTTGCCGGCATAAAGATGATATTATTACTACTATAAATGTGTTAAGAATCGGTTAATGCCCGAAAAAAAACGGTTAAGCTACTTTTCGGTATCTTCTGATTGCCAGGGAAAGCATTGTGATTCCAAACACCAGAAGAGATATAAACTCATTTTTCAAGTCCGCAAAACCTGATCCTTTCAACACAATCATACGCATCACCCGCATAAAATAATAAATCGGGTTAATTCGATCGAGCATCTGTGCCCAAGTTGGCATACTCTCGACCGGAGTAAAAATTCCTCCCAGCATCACAAAGATGAGCATGAAGAAGAAACCCGAAAACATTACTTGTTGTTGCGTATCACACATTGTTGAGATTAAGAGGCCTAGCCCTAATATCCCAATCAAATAGATGGCTGCAAAGCTAAATAATAATCCCAAACTTCCGACGATGGGAAGACTGAACGTAACTTTAGCAATTAAAAGACCAAAAGCGAGATCAAAGAGAGCGATAAACAAAAATGGCACTAATTTTCCTATGATGAATTGATGCTTTCGAATTGGCGTAACATTCAGTTGTTCAATAGTTCCAATCTCTTTTTCCCGTACAAGATTCATTCCGGAAAGAAACATTCCGATGATTGTTACCAAGATAGCAAGGATTCCGGGAGCCATGTAAAACTTATAATTCAGCTCAGGGTTAAACCAATAGGAATCATCTATTTCAACACTATTAAGTGGTTTAAAATCAGGAATTCCCTTCCATGATGTTATGATATGGTTATTATAATTCCGAATCACCATTGACGCATAATTAAAAGCTAATTCTGCTTTGGTACTATTGATGGCATTAACCAGCAATTGCACATTATTATGCTCTTCACGCATCAGGTTTCTTTCAAAATTTCGGGGAATATGAATAACCATGTCAGTTTTGTCTTTCATTATCGCTTCTTCGCCTTCCTGTAAAGAGAAAGAACAGTCAGTGATTGTAAAAAACGGAGACCCTCCCAACTTTGAAACCATCTGCCTTGACGTTGAAGAAAGGTCTTTATCAACAATATAGAGATTGATTTTCTTTACATCAAATGTTGCAGCATATACCAAGATCAGCATCTGTAAAAGTGGAACCAGAAAGATGATTGGCAACATAGTCTTATTGCGAAAAATCTGGATGAATTCTTTTTGCAAGAGATAGAATAATGTTCTCATAACTAAAGTTCTATTCTAATCTGTTTTTAAATTTCTTCACACTGAGTCCAATGAATACGAAAGTCATCACAATAAGAATCAATGTTTCTTTCCACACATAGAAGATATCAGCACCTTTAAGCATAATATCCCTGACAATAACAATATACCAACGGGCAGGCATCAGATTCGTCAGCCATTGCAAAACAGTTGGCATATTTTCAATGGGGAAGATCAATCCCGACAATAAGATAGTAGGCAACATCAGCATCATAAATGATTTAAACATAGCCTCCATCTGATTTTGAGACGTAGTAGAAATCAGAATACCTAAAGAAAGAGCCATTAAAATAAAGAGCATGGTTTCTGTCATCAAAAACAAAACACTTCCTTTGATGGGCACTCCGAAAACAAAATGACCTAATGAGATAATCACCGATGCATTGATAACTGATAATGCCAAATAAGGTGTTACCTTCCCTACGATTATCTGGATCGGACGCAAGGGCGAAACCAACAGAATCTCCATTGTTCCCAATTCTTTCTCTCGGGTAATTGAGATCGAGGTCATCATGGCTGATATCAGCATCAGGATTAAAGCCATAATACCTGGCACAAACATATAGACACTTTTAAGCACTTCATTGAAGAACATTCGTGGCTGCACTTCAATCTCATAGGGCATCTTCATTCCTGGAAATTCTTTCTTCACGTAATCATTCACAATAGCTCGGGTATAATTCGTTACCAGCTTCGCAATGTTCGGATCAGAGGCATCGGCAATCAATTGCATATGGGCAACACCTTCTTTCCTGAAATTCTTCCCGAAGTTATTTTCAAAAACAATGACCTCTTTAACGACACCCCGTTTTAATGCTGGTTCTATCTGATTTTCACTTTGAAGGTTTTCAGATAATAAAAAGTAACCTGAAGAAAGAATTTTATTTGTGATCTGCCGTGTCACCTCATCATGCGATCGGTCAAGAATGGCAATTTTCGCATCGCGAATTTCACTGCGGATTGCATATCCAAAGACAAGCAACTGTGCAATAGGGATCCCGAACAAGATCAGGATTGTCCTCACATCACGAAAGATGTGATAGAATTCTTTTTTTATAAATCCGATAAAACGTTTCATCTATGCACATTTTTCATTTATCTGGTCTTGCAATTTTTAAAAAGACCCCATCCATCGTATCTGTATCAAACTGTTGTTTCAGCCCGGCAGGAGTATCCAGTGCAGCAATCTTTCCTTCAGTCATAATTGAAACACGATCGCAATATTCAGCCTCATCCATATAGTGAGTTGTGACAAAAACGGTAATTCCATTGTGCACTGCTTCATAAATCAGTTCCCAAAATTTTCTTCTGGTAACCGGATCAACTCCTCCGGTGGGCTCATCCAAAAAGACAATGCGCGGTTTATGAAATATTGCAATTGAAAAAGCCAGCTTTTGTTTCCATCCTAAAGGAAGAGAAGAGATCAACTTATCCCTTTCAGCCTCAAGTTCCAGATTTCGTAACAATTGTCGCTCCCGTTCTATTCGATCGGCTCTTGAGATGCCATATATTCCTGAATAAAACCGTATATTTTCGGAAATGGTCAGATCTTCATAAAGTGAGAATTTCTGACTCATGTAGCCAATATTCTTCTTGACACGTTCCGGCTGATTCTTCACATTAAATCCGGCAACCATAGCATGTCCTGATGTTGGAGAAGAAAGTCCGCAAAGAATACGGATGGCAGTTGTTTTTCCTGCTCCATTGGCTCCCAGGAAGCCAAATATTTCTCCTTCATAAACATCAAAGTTCAGGTGATCGTTTGCGACAAAGTTTCCAAACCGTTTCACCAGATTTTGTACCTCAATGACTTTTGTACTCATAAATCTGCTTTTTGAGGTTTATCCGGAGTTCCCATGAGTTTCATAAAGACATCTTCAATTCCGGGATCAATTTCTTCGATTCGGATATCTGTATGTCCTTTCTCACTGAGGTATCGGAACAATTCTTCTTTTTCAAACCGATCATTTTTAAAGGTTACGTGAAAATCTTGTCCGAACCCGAATGCAGAATCCGTATTGTTCCATTCTCTTAAATCCTGCAACAAACGATACCGATTCGAAGCGTTAATTGCAAGAAGCCTATATTTAAAAGAGTTAACAATACCAAGTGGCGTATCAAGAGCCATAAATTTTCCTTTCTGAATCAACGCGACGCGATCACACAGCCCGGCTTCATCCATGTAAGGGGTCGATACTATAATCGTAATCCTTTTTGTCTGAAGATTTTTAAGCATTTCCCAGAATTCTTTTCTGGAAACGGCATCCACCCCAGTGGTGGGTTCGTCTAGAACAAGGATCTCCGGTTTATGAATAAGGGCACATGAAAGTGCAAGCTTTTGCTTCATTCCACCGGACAGTCTTCCGGCCAGCCTCTTTTTGAAAGGTTCGATCTGCGAATATATGTCACGGATCAGATCATAATTCTCTTCGATAGTCGTTCCAAATACGGTAGCAAAGAATTTCAGATTTTCTTCAACAGAAAGATCAGAATAAAGTGAAAATCTTCCGGGCATATATCCAATCAGATCTCTAACCTTTCGAAAATCTTTCACTACATCAAAACCACCCATTTTCGCAGTTCCTTTATCGGGTAATAATAAACTTACCAAGATCCGAAAAAGGGTGGTCTTCCCTGCCCCATCGGGGCCGATTAGTCCAAAGAGCTCTCCTTTCCCGACCTGTAAAGAGATCTGATCAAGCGCTTTTACTTCACCATACGACTTAGAGATGTTGTATGTCTCAATCATGTCTGTTCTATTGAAATTTAATCTCTCCGGGCATTCCTATTTTCAGACGTCCGTCATTTCGAACTTTCACCTTTACTGCGTATACTTGTTTAACACGTTCTTCCTTCGTCTGAATAATTTTTGGGGTAAATTCAGCTTCCGGTGAAATCCAGGTTACAATTCCTTCGAGGGTCTGATTTGACTTCGCATCCTGATCAATAAGCACTTTCACTTTTTGATTCAGATTTACATGAGACAGTTGGGCTCCGCTCACATATACCCTGAGCGTCAAATAGGACAAGTCACCCAGTTTAAACAGTGCGGCTCCTGGATTTACCATTTCCCCTGCTCTATGATATCGTTCCAGAACTATTCCTGATATTGGACTTTTCACAGCTGATCTGTTTTGAAGGTCATTAAGCTGGGCCAGTTGCGTATTAACAACCTCTATTTCTTTATCCAACGAAGTGAATTGTGTTTTTACCGTTTCCATTTGACGGTCGATTACCATGAGTTGTCCCTCCAGATCATCGACCTGCTTACGTGTTGAAGCCCCTTCGGCATACATGCGGCTAAAACGATCGAAGTTTGTTTTTGCAGTCTTTTTCTGCTCCTGATATACTGCCATCTGAGCTTTGAAGCCGGAACGCTTTGAAGCTGTTGCT
>JAUZOB010000128.1 GCA_030706665.1 Bacteroidota bacterium | reverse complement strand
ATGCTTCTTTCGGGTATCATGGTTCAACATTTTTCTATGACAGTTGCATTTCTGGTTTGTTCGATGATCTATATTCTCGGATTGTTACTTTTCAGAAAGGTTGTAGTTCCTCATTATAACCGACACAATCTATATCCTCATCTTTCAGAAAAAAGCAATCCGATACTCAATTGGAGCATAAATAAAATACAACAGATCAGCAATCTAATCCACACATCTCATTAGGCAATTTCCTTTCCTTAATGACAAACAGGAAGGGAATATAGGCTATAGCTCATAGATTCGGAATAATACAATCGCAGTTGAAAGATTAAACAGACATTCAGCACCAACAATATTAGTTTGTTTTATCCTTAACGATAATTACACCTCTTCAAGTATTTTCAACTTTAATTATCGAACATTCTGACATTCTACATGATCTCCTATTTTCACAGGAATTGTCCCGTTATTTCGAATGAGAATATCTTTAGAATACTGAATGAACACTGAGTTTTTGCAGTTGGCAATGTTATTATTTATGACATTAATATTTTGTGCACTGGAAATATAGATTGCATTTTCGCAAGCAGCATTTATATTATTATTCCGAATCGTAATATTCCGGTGCAGTCCTTGTGTCTGATTTTTCACTCCGCTTATATTTATACAGATCGCTGATGTATTTTCCTGAGTTCCGTGGCCATCATATCCACAGTCGATGAACCAGTTGTCTTCGATCATTAGATTTTTTACCGGTCCGCACTCTCTCCAGGTACCTTCAGCTCCTATTTGTATTGCGGTCCCGGTACAATTTTGTATGACATTCCCTTTTATCTGAACATTATCCGTTTTAATTAAAAAAGCTCTTGCCAAATGACTTCTCACTGTATTATTAAAAAGAGCAACCGACGGTTTACGACTTTCATTCGTCATATAATAATGTTCATAATCAGACGGAATCTCCTTATTCAGAGTAACCGTGACTTTCCAATCTTTCTCCGATACTTTTACATCTTTTACAATATAATGGCCGATCGGCTCAAGTGTTTCCCTGGAGACTAAGTTCAAGGTATCTCCTTTATCCGGATAATCGAGAGACAAGGCATGCAAATCAGCATTCTCGACCTTGATACATATTTGATTTTTGGCCTCTTCGGGATACAAGGTATAGTAGTAATTGTGAATATTGGTACAATCATCACCTTGTCCTTCAAATTTGCAACCATCCATAAGAATTCTCCCCTTACAACTGGTGAAATGAGTCGCATCCGTGTTTGTTGAGATGAATCGTCCTGCAATAGGAACTATCTGTACATTCTTCAAGGTAATATTTTCCGACCGGTGACCAACGACTCCCATTCCCGGTTGCTCATGAATTTTAACATCTTCCAGTTTTATATTGGATGATTCTTTAATTAAAACTGCGGGGCGATAATGACCGGAATGTCGAATAATACAATAATCTCCAATTTTAGGTTTTGTTGAACAAGCTATCCTGATCACATTAGGGCGAATCAACTCCTTCTTTCCGATTCCGCCGATGGTATACAAACGTTTACGCTCATTGTCATAGAAATGGGCTCCACCTGTAACATTATCTTTTAGATCAGTATAGAGTAGCGGATCAAAAGAGATATCGAAGAAACCATCTCCCAGATTCTCAACTTTTCCAACAGTGTTTGGCGGACGCATATAAGTAATAGACAAACCCCGAATGATTACATTGGAACAACCTACAAGTGAAATCGGTTCATACCATCCATTAAGACATAGAGTTGCCCCGGAAGCCTCGACTGTCAGATTTCTTGCTCCGGAAAGATCCAAGGCTTTTACATAAGGTGCATCCGGTTTGAATAATACACCTTGGGTATTTTCACCGTAGTTCCCGCTTACAGCATTAAACTCTATTTCTTTTGCCTTTTCATCGGAATAATTGTACACCCCGGACGGAAAGAATAAAATAATTCCGGGATTGTGACGGCAATACGCACAAGCTTTTCTTAAAGCTTCTGAATCGTCACGGTTATCATCCGGGATGGCTCCAAAATCCTTAACACTTACTACTTTGTTATTATTTGAAAAGCCTGTAAGACACAATAAACTGATAACAACAGTAAGAAAAATCCCGGATTTTTTTAAATACAATTTCATCTAAATAATTACAGATTAAGAGGAAACAATAGTTAATGCAAGGATTTTACCTCATTCAGTGCTATTTATTTCCTCTGTTCAACACACCTCTACAGAAGCCTCATTTATTCGAAATTAGATTAAAGGCCACGTTGTTCAGAACATGGGGTAATTTATTCAGACAGTTCCTTGAAATAACCTTTTTCACCTATCTGAACAAACTCCCCCACCTCTAATCAATCTAATTTTTTAATTCCAACTATTCACTTTTATTGCTCCGCCAAAAGGACCAGTATGAGATTTCCATTTGATCGTACGAGTTTCTCCGGGGAGCATCTCGAAATAGTTATCTTCAAAATCAACGTCTGCATCAAGTGTAACAACTCTTCCCCATTTATCAGAATGGATTGTTACTTCTCCCTGATCATCAGATCTCTTTTCCGTAACAGCCAGATTTGTTTTTGGAAAGAGCAAGTCTTTGGGCAAGCCTTCTGTCCACCAGCTTCTGTCATAACCATGTTCATAATTTAGATCACAAACCAAAATTGCATTGTGTCCTAATTTCTGCTTGATTTCTTCCAACGGCAATTCTACTGCAACCACACTACTATTAGCCGGCACCGTAATGTTTATTTGTTTTGTCCAGCTTGCTTTGCCTTCGAATGGCTGTACTTTTACATTCACATTAACCTTTACCGAATTATAAAGGTCATTGCACACCCACCATTTTATGGTCTTCCCATTATTTTCAGATGCTGCAATAACAGGCCTGCTTCCTGCTGCCATCGCATACCATGCTGCTTTTCTTCCGCCCCAATAATCAATCAGGCTCCATCCGGATGCCGGCCAGCAATCATTGTACATCCAAAATTGAATACCACTGGTATAGAACTTACGACGTCGGCTATCTTCCATGGCTAACCGAACAAAGTCATACTGCACATATTCGAGTTGACGGATGCGTCGATCTATATCCTCTCCGGGATCACCATAAAGTTTCTTTGCACAGCGTTCCACAACCTGAAAGAGGGTCATAGAGCCGGGAGCATAAGGATTATCTTTGGTGTGATATTCCAACATTTCACTTCCCATAAGATCATTATCGGTCATGAATTTTAAAAGCGTTCGTTTGGGAGGAGCCCCGGCAGCCGCATGTTCACTCATAAATCTTCCGGCACTGTAACGATCAATAATAGAACGATAATCTTTTAAATCACCTGATTTTATTTCATCAGAATATTCAGCATTAATATGGCAATCACCTGCTAAATCAGAATTATTTCTTTCACCTCCCCACGGACTGGTAATACGAAAACATCTTGAAGGGTCCATGCTTTCGACCAATGGTTTAGTCATATTCCCATGCATCGTCTTACAAGCCCAACCATCATCATGCCCGGCTCCCAATCCTAATTCATTGTCACCACACCAGAATATCAAACTCGGATTATTCCTTAATAAGCGAATATTTGCAGTAAACTCTCTTTTGAGCAGATCAACAAAATCCTTCTCTTCATCCGGATATCCGGCACAAGCGAGTAAGAAATCCTGAGAAACCATAATCCCCATAGTATTGCAAGCATGCCAAAACGCTTCCGGTTCATAGATTCCTCCGCCCCACGAGCGCATCATATTCATGCCGGCATCGCGAGCCTGTCCCAATAACAAGTTATATTTATCAGGTGTTATTCTTGATGGGAAGGGATCAGCTGGCACCCAATTTCCCCCTTTAACAAATATGCGGGTTCCATTAACCACGACCGTAAATGAACGTCATTTCTTATCCTGATCCGGAATTTCTTCAATCGTAACCGTTCGAATACCTGTTTCAATTGTGTAATGGTGCAATTCTTTCCCCTGATCATCCGATAAAACAGCGGTTACATGATACAATGGGTGTTCACCTGCTCCGTTGGGCCACCATAAACGAGGATTATTCACTTTCGCCTCGAACTTCATCAATGAAGAGTCAATAGCGGTTGATTTTTCCCACACGATTTTACCATCGGGGTCTGTAATAAATAATTTAACCTTTTTAGCTTCTTTATCACAAACAGTAGTTGCTAACTCCAGCTGCAAATCAGCGCTTCCCTTTGTAATTTTCTTTGTATATGCAAAAATATCGTCTATTCGGGCATTCGAATAGGAGACAATGCGACAAGGCTTCCAGATCCCCATTGAAACAAAGCGATTTACCCAGTCCCATCCATATGTACACTGCATTCTGCGAGTATAAACACGATTGCCGGTAGGATCGAATGCTGCTTCATAAGACCTCTTTTTCACTTTATCTTCGACCATCTTTACAGGAGGAGAAAATCGTACTTCCAATACATTCTTCCCGGGCTTAAGCCAACCGCTAATATCAAATTCATAAGGAATAAACATATCATTGGTCGTTCCGAGTTGCTTTCCATTCAAGATTATTTTTGCATAGGTATCCAATCCGTCAAATTGAAGCATCACCCATTTCTGTGAAAAGTTTTCAGGTACTTCAAAGACTTTTTTATAACGCCATTCCCAATTCTCCGGCCATTGGCATTGTTCTGCCTGATTTCTCCAAAAAGGGTCCGGAATTAATCCTGCACGTTGAAGATCAGGATGTACATACCCCGGTACTGTCCCATTTAAGGATACATTCTTAGAATTATCAGGACTAAATCCGGATAACTCCCAGCTTCCGTCAAGATTCACAATATGTGTTGCCGAATGATTCGAAACATGATTGGGTTCAATAGCATTTGAACCAATCGATATTCCGACAAACAAGCCAACAAACAATAATATTTTTTTCATGGTTTAGGTTCTACTTCTATTTTCGGCTCTAACGAGTTAATCTAGTTATCAACAAAGAATTTTATCTTATTCATCCCAATGTAATAACATCGGGATGAATAATCCAATTTTAATTAAAGAGTAGTTCTAATAAATTCTATTTAACAGGAACTCCTTCTAAAATTACAACTTCATAAGGCTGCAAAGTCAAATCAAATTCTTTGACTTTCAAGTATTCAACATTACCATTATTAAAAAATTCAGGGTAATGAAAGGAATAGACCCTGGATGCCCCCATCGGTAGTTCCATCAACTGAGCAACATTTACATGAAATTGTTTTATCTCTGCAGATGGATTTCTTAAACTTATAATAGCTTTTTGAGAAGACCATGAAGCTCTTCCATAGACATCTCCTTTGTATGGATCACCACCAACCCAATGCACATCGACTAACGTCTTTTCGTTTTTCTTTGCCCACTGGATTGCATGTGCTAAACAATCCCAATTTTTTGATGATAGTTTATGTGGATTGATATAAAGTTCTTGCAATGAGGTTCCGCTTGAAAAGAATGACCATATTTCATCAGCAATATCTTTATCATTCAGTTCCATTTTAGAAGGAATACCGTTGTCTGCAATACAGATACCATGATACATAAGTGAATTCAAAGGATATAAAACACCTTTTTGAACAATATTCCTATAAGTTTCTGCATCCCGATAAGTAAGCCACTGTTGACGATTAGATCCCGAACCCGTTAATTCTGTATCACCTCCGTTTCGCCAGATAGCATCCCCATAAAACAACCAATACGGAGAAGCCCATGTGCCGGTAGTCAGGCTGAAGTAAACATCCGGTTTTACACTCCTCACTTCTTCTACAAGTCTCAGGAGCGCATCAATATCTTTTTCATATCGAAGATTAGATCCTTCTGTACCATTTCCTTCTCCGACTCCATCAACTTTAAATATTGTAACACCGTAATTTTTAACAAATTTGACCAGGGCATCCCTCAAACATTTAAAATATACAGGCCCCGATAGAGAGAACCCATTTTCATTGGTTTCATATGGGGGATTTTGTGATTTGCCATATTCAAGTCTTTGCTCCTTTGCTTCCCCGTATCCGCCAAAAGGTGAAACCCAAACTCCTAAATTAGCATGGTTCTTTTGAGCAAACTTTTCCATCCTGGAAAACCCATTCGGGAATCCATCATTAAATTGCCACAATGTTTTATTATTGTCCCAACCGTCATCAAATAAAAACGCTTGCATCTGCACATGACGTTTTTCAATTAAGCTATCTGTAAATACTTTCATCCGATCCATACAGGAAGCTTCATTGAGTTTTCGATCACCGAAAGAGATATCAAACCATGAATTATAATGCAACAGTTGATGATAAGGCACAGCCCGTTCTCTCTCTACATAATACAGAAAAGCTCTTCTAAGTTGTTGAGATGGAGCTACCCCCCACACAGTTGAAAAAGACAATGTCGTTGAGGGGCTTATTACAGAATAACGTTTTACATACAGCGAAGAATTATTATCCACAGATGCAACATGACTCATGGGATGTTCAAAAGCAAAAAACATATCTTCGGCAACCAAAGGAGAACCGGCAACTTGTCCATAAGATTTCACTCCACTTTCCTGTGGAATTTCAATCAAACTAATCTCATCGATATTTAAAGAATCTTCGGGTTCCACTGTAAATTCCTGGCGGATATAATTGGAATTATCTCTTAATACTGCCTTCCAGTGCAGTTTAAGTTTTGCCTTTTTACAGTAAAAATCTGCCACAATTTGCTTCCCGTTATCTTTACAAGACCGTTTTATTGATTTTTGATTCGCTAAAACCGGTTTGATCTTTGGTGGGGTCGCTATTGCAAATTCTTTCGAGGTAAGACGTTCTCCATTTTTCAACAATATAGAGAACCATGAATTATCATTCCAGGATAAAGATTGTTTCGTTTCATTATTAAAAAAACGCACTGCACATAGAACATTATTCTTTATAGACCATTGGGCAACTAAAGAATTATTCTCAACTACAATCTTTCCTCTTTCTATAAAAACCTTTGCTGTTCCAATAAGATGCCCGGGATATGCAGGCTGTCCCTTTAATACCCACACAGCAGACAAACAGATAAGTGTTAATAAAATGCTTTTTTTCATATTAATCCAGTAAATTTTTCTATTATTTTTTCATTTCAGTATAATTTTTCTCAAACAATAAGACGATAATAAAACACAATAAAATGAACTCCCACACATTAACAGAGTCCACATAAAATCAACTAAGGAATAGAACCGGTCAATGATCAATCCGGACTAACCCCATAAAGCTGATGTAATGCTTTTTTATGCCAATTTCATCCATCAGATTTCGGATCTCTATCGTTTTCAAATTATGAGTATTGAATCCTTTTCCAATATCATTATTATAAACCCATGATGGAGTTGGCCATAAACATGCATCAAATTTTATACTTCTATAAAACTCTTTACTCACTCCGTTTTGCCCATGATGCGCCATTTGTAAATAATCACAGTTTAAATCCTTTCGGAAGGGCCCTTTTAATAATTTTTCTCCGCCCTCCACGCCTAAGTCTCCTAAAAAGACCATTGATTTTAAATGATCCTCAACCCGAATCACCATGCTTTGATTATTATAAGGATTCTCAGTAATCTCAGGATTTCTGACACTCAATATCTTAAAATTTGTTTTATCAATTTTCAATATTTTGCCAGGCTCTGTAATATTTACAACATTGATTCCGGATTTATTGAGATTTTCATAAAACTCACGGGTAAAAGATTCATATTGCGTTTCATATTTCTCATAATATTCTTGCGACAATTCAGAGTGATAGATATTTTTAATTTTTATTCCTTTGGGATCTTTCAATATCTCATTCAATGCACCGACATGATCATCATGAGGATGACTTACAAACCAGGCTTCAACTTCATTTCCCAACGCACCAATGAAACCTCTCAGATATTGAGTCTCTTCTTTCACCCCCCCATCCATTACAGCAATCTTTCCATTCTTCATCTGGAATACATACGAGTTGCCGATTGTATTTACTTGTGTCGGCAACTGCCACATCACAAAATCTGATTTATGAATTAAATTCGCTCCCAATGAAAGGAACGGGCAATAAATCAGAAGGAAAATCAGAAACTTTTTCATATCAAAGGATTTAAGCAACCATTTATGACTCAATTGTTCGGCTTAGGATTCTTACTAAAGATTGATTTAATCCTTTTCATGTCGAACTTAGCATCCCGATTATAAAAATAGATTCCGTTCTGTTCCTGTTCAACATCTGTCAGCTGAGTATAGCAATATCCCCAAATATGACTTTTGCTCAAGATTACATCAACCAATCCTTCCAATCGTTTATAAAACTCTTCTTTTGATTTAGAAGGAGTACCATATCCCCAGGATTGAGAAGAATTAGCCTGATCTTCAGCAGTCCATCTCATACCACCAAACTCATCATATAGATATGGTTGTCCATTATAAGAAGTGAAAGTAATTGGCGTGCTATTAGACCAGACCTTCCCATTTGGATCAGGAGTTAATTCTTTAGAAAGAGTCTCAGGATCACCTTCATAATTGTGGAATGACCAGATATCCGTCAATACATGGGTGCCACCGCTGGCATCATTGATCGGACGAGTCGGATCGAGTCCTTTGGTTAAGTGATAAATGTCAGTCACCAAACGGGGGTATTGTTCATTGTCAGGCCCCCATGTTTCATTAAAAGGAGTCCATGTAACGATAGACGGGTGAT
>JAUZOB010000127.1 GCA_030706665.1 Bacteroidota bacterium | reverse complement strand
TTGCTCAATTGAGAAAAATGGGGATTCGAACGGTAATGGTAACTGGAGACAATCCTTTGACCGCTGCAGCCATAGCTGCAGAAGCAGGAGTAGATGATTTTATGGCATCTGCCAAGCCTGAGGATAAGCTGGCAAGAATCAGACATGAGCAAGCCGAAGGTCGACTGGTCGGAATGATCGGAGATGGGACCAATGATGCACCGGCCTTGGCCCAGTCTGACGTTGGAATTGCGATGAATACAGGAACACAGGCCGCTCGCGAAGCAGGAAATATGGTCGATCTTGACAGCAATCCCACCAAACTTATCGAAGTTGTGGAAGTTGGGAAGCAACTTTTAATGACCCGAGGTGCATTAACTACATTTAGCATTGCCAACGATGTTTCTAAATATTTTGCAATCATCCCGGCAATTGCGACCGCTCTTTATGCAAATGGAATGAAGACAGGCCCGTTGGCTTCGCTCAACATTATGCACCTGCAAACTCCTGAAAGTGCAATTTTAAGCGCTCTAATATTTAATGCGCTGATCATTGTCATGTTGATACCTCTTGCATTAAAAGGGATTGCTTATAAACCTTTATCAGCTAACTCAATATTAATCAGAAACTTATTAATATATGGACTTGGTGGTCTGATTACTCCTTTTATTGGGATTAAATTGATAGATATGCTCCTAAACCTTTAAATGATAATTCATGAAAACTTTATTTATATCCGTTAAAATATTTTTAGTGCTCACAATTCTGACCGGAATTATTTATCCGCTTCTAATTACAGGACTGGCTCAGCTCATTTTTCCGCATCAGGCTAACGGAAGCATGGTGATTCAGAATGGAAAAGTCTTAGGAAGCGAACTAATCGGCCAAAATTTTAATAACCGAAAATATTTCTGGTCTCGTCCATCTGCGGTTAATTATAATCCTCTCCCTTCAGGCGGTTCAAATTATGGACCAACAAGTAAAGCTTTAAAGCAACAAGTAATCTACAGAGAAAAAAGCCTTCAGGAAGCCAATTCTCTGCCTCAAAATGCTTCGATTCCATCCGAAATGATATTTGCTTCAGCCAGCGGACTCGATCCTCATATTTCACCACAAGCAGCCCTTATGCAAGTTGATAGAATATCAAAAGAAAGAAATTTTATTCCGAAACAAAAAGAAAAGCTTCTTTCTCTTATTACAAATCTTACAGAGAAGCCACAATTTAGACTCTTTGGAGAAGAAAGAATCAATGTTTTTTTGTTAAATTTAGAACTGGATAAAATCACCCGATGAATTCTTTCGATGAAAAACGACCTAATCCGGACGAACTCTTAGCTTCATTAAAAAATGAAGAAGAGAAGAGCAAACGTGGAAAACTAAAGATTTTCTTTGGGATGTGTGCAGGCGTGGGTAAAACTTACTCAATGCTTCAAACTGCACGCATAGACAAGACAAAGGGTATAGATGTTGTCATAGGTTATGTAGAAACCCATAAACGACCAGAAACCAATGCCTTACTAGAAGGTCTCGATATAATTCAAAGAAAGGAAATTGAATACAAGGGAACAGTTCTGAACGAAATGGACCTTGATGCGATAATCAACCGTCATCCACAGATCGTACTTGTTGATGAACTGGCTCACACCAATGTTCCAGGAAGTCGTCATCTCAAACGTTTTCAAGACGTACAGGAGATATTAGACAATGGAATAGACGTTTACACAACCGTAAACGTTCAACATCTTGAAAGTCGGGCTGATACCGTATCACAAATTACAGGAGTTATTATTCGGGAGACTCTTCCGGATGAAGTATTTGAAACCTCCGATGAAGTTGAGTTGGTCGACATCACACCTGAAGAGTTATTAGAACGCCTTTCCGAAGGAAAAGTATATGCACCCGACAGATCCCGGGAAGCCATAAAAAACTTCTTTCGCAAAGGGAACATTACGGCACTCAGAGAAATGTCGCTTCGCATTGTCGCCGACAGGGTCGATAAACAGTTGAAGGATTATATGCAACTGAAGAGGATTCCGGGTCCCTGGAAATCCGGATTACACCTGATGGTATTAATTAGTCCGAGTCCTCAATCCGCCGTACTAATCCGCTGGGCTAAAAATCTTTCTTACACAATGGGATCCAGTCTGCAGGCTCTTTATGTAGAAACGACTCAAGACCTTTCGGATCAACAAAAAGAACAACTTAGCAGAAACATCAATCTGGCAAAACAATTAGGCGCTGATTTCAGAACATCATCTGGCAACGATTTGGTTAAAGCAGTTTTAACCATCGCACACAAAGAAAACATCACCCATATCATCATCGGAAAACCCGGCCGTAAAAACCTTATTTCTCTTTTTACCCATGGGAATTTCGTTCAAAAACTTATTAGATATAGCGGAAACATTGATGTTTTTGTTCTGGGACCCGACATTGCTAGTGATAATGAAAACCTGAAATACATCTCATTAACAAAGTTTACCTCACCTTTTACTCAATACCTGCTTTCCGGACTGACCGTTGCGGCAACTGCTAGCCTATGTTTCCCTTTTATAGATTATATCGGATATCAAACAGTCTCGTTTATACTCCTCTTTGTTGTCTCTATCCTGGCAACATTTATGGGGATGGGTCCCATTCTTCTGGCATCTTCCTTTAGTGCAATAATATGGGATTATTGTTTTATTCCTCCCAAATTCACACTTAATATCAAAAGGAAGGAAGATATTCTCATGTTTGGAATGTTCTTCTTTATTGCACTGGTAAACGGTGTCCTTACATTTCGGTTAAAAAAACAGGAAAGTCTTGCCAAAGACAGAGAAGAGTGAAGTAATGCACTTTTCCAACTCACCAAAGAACTGGCTCAGGCGCATGGTATTGATGAAATTATCAACATCGCAATCAAAGATATACACAAACACTTCTTATTCGATACTGTTTTCATCCTTCAGGACGGGAACAACAGATTGAAAGATACACCGGAGAATATATCGGATATCACACTAACACAAAACGATTTAAGCATTGCATCATGGACGTTCAAACACGGGAAGAAAGCCGGCAGATTTACCGATACCCTGCCTTCAGGAGCATTAACATTCTATCCGCTTTCAGGGACTCGTATCAAACCGGGAGTGTTAGTCGTTAAGCATGAAAAACAGATTAGTGGAGAACGTGAAATATTCTGGGATACTTTCCTTACTCAAATATCAATCACCATAGAAAGGGAATTTCTGGATAAACTAGCCCGTAAAGTTCAGCTTCTTGATGAATCAGACAAACTCTACAAGACACTCTTCAACACAATCTCGCACGAGTTACGAATTCCGGTTGCAACAATAATGGGAGCATCGGAAACAATGCTTTCCTCCCAATTCGATAAGACTATTCACGATTCTCTAAATAAAGAAATTTTTAAAGCATCAAACCGGTTAAATCGTTTAATTGAGAACTTATTAAACATGTCCCGCCTTGAAAGCGGACACATCACTCCCCGTCTCGATTGGTGCGACGTGAACGATTTAGTTAACAAAGTAGCAGAAAATCTAAGAAATGAATTACAGCCTTTCAATCTTGATGTCGTAATTCCAGACAACATGCCACTGGTAAAACTAGACTTCGGTCTAATGGAACAGGTTCTGCATAATCTTGTGTACAATGCAACACAATATGCCCCTCACAGATCAAATATCAGAGTAAAAATGTACTATGACAATGGTAACTTTGTAATGCAGATAATGGATCGGGGACCCGGATTCCCTCCGGACGCTTTACGTTTAATTTTTAATAAATTTTACCGTGTCGATGGAAGCAAATCAGGAGGAACCGGTTTGGGGTTATCCATCGTAAAAGGATTTGTCGAAGCTCATAATGGAATTGTTATTGTTGAAAACAGAAATAACGGAGGCGCCAGATTTACGATTAAAATTCCTTCCGAATTGCCAGAACTTGAAGAAACAGACGAATAAAAATGGTTTAAATGGAGGCAGCTGAAACAATATTAGTCATAGATGATGAAGTACAAATTAGAAGGTTACTTGAAATAACCCTCAATGCTAACGGATATAAAATCAAAGAATCGTCAAACGGGAAAGATGGGCTTGTAGCTGCAGCATCACATTCCCCTTCGTTGATTATTCTTGATCTCGGACTACCGGATGTAGACGGTATTGAAATTCTGAAAAAATTAAGGGAATGGTATGAGAAACCGATTCTTATCTTATCTGTCAGAAGCGCAGAAGACGATATTGTAAGAGCTCTGGATCATGGTGCGAATGACTATTTGACCAAACCTTTTCGTACCGGAGAATTACTGGCCCGAATACGCTCTGCCCTCCGTCAGAGTCAAAAAGCGGTTGACTCTCCCCTATTGACATTCAATCAGCTTACCATCGATATGCCAAATCATCTGGTAAAAATAAGCGGAGAGTTAATCAAACTCACATCAACTGAATTCAATCTCTTAGCATTGCTTGCAAAAAACTCTGGCAGAGTTTTAACACATCAGTTTATACTGAAGGAAGTATGGGGTTATGGCTATATTGATCAAACACAATACCTCAGAGTCTTTATTGCTCAATTAAGGAAGAAAATAGAGATAAATCCATCAAAACCAGATCTGATTATCACAGAATCCGGAATTGGTTATCGTTTCGGTGAATAAAGCAGAACACCCCGGAAGAAGTTCTTCCGGGGTGTTCTGATATCATCAATAACTTTTCTCTATTTAATAACTTCCGATGCAACAAACTCAACTTGGGTCGAATAAGTTCCTTTTTTCAGATCCTGAGCAAACAGGCTTTGGTGATTCATATTTCCTTTCCCTGTTCCCATTTCCCAATACACAGTGAAACTATTTACATCAAAATCACCTGCATTCGAATTTGATCCATTATAACCGATCAATGTTGTCTGAGTTGTAGATAAAGGCAGCGGAGCGCTTGTCGTATTATTTTGAATCGGGTTGGTGCCTTTAAATCTTACAGAAAGGCCTACATTATTAAGAGGTATGGTTGTTGTACCGTCTGTGTGTTTGAAATCACCGGTTGCTCTGGCGCTCAAATTCCAATTTGAAGTACAAGATACAGCACCTGCAGAAGCATAACCTCCATCCAAACCGCCTAACCCCTTTTGATAATCATTTAGAGTTACAAAATCAAATGTAATATCCGATTTGTCCAAGTCCAATGCAATCGTAGTTTTCAAATGTGCAGTCAAATTGATGGCCTGAGAATCTGTAACGGGAGTAACTACAGTAGAAGAGCTGCCATTATTATTACTACCTCCATTTCCATTCCCGTTTCCATTATTTCCTTGTCCATTTCCTCCACCATTCCCATTCTGAGTTCCGTAAGCATTCCCATTATTCCCATTAGCATTGGTTAATAGATCCTGAGAAAAACCAGACAGGGAAATAAAAGCTACTGCGATGACGATTAGAATTTTTTTCATGGTATTTATTTTTCTGTATTTATTTCCAATTAGATACAGAACATTTATCAATAACAATGCCACCACTCATAATATATTGATTTTCAAATTCTTTAAACATATTAGTATGATAAAAACATAACCAAAATCGAAGACATTCAATTCTTCAACAACGAATAGACGAACGGAACACACATCATTCTCCACTCATATACAGACATTTACAAAAAACGAAGAGTGCTATTCGAAATTGAATAGCACTCTTCGGATGAAATCAAATATCCTTTTTGATTATTTGTTTATGTCATTGAGTATACAATTTAATTCATTTATATCAAATCCTAACTCTACAGCTTTCATAAAGTCTTTACGCGCCTCTTCCTTTTGATTAAGCTTCATCTCAATTTGACCTTTTGTAACATATGCCATTGGATAATGTACATTCAATTCAATTGCTTTATTGATATCCTGCATCGCTTTTTCATATTGTTTCAAAACCATTAGAATATCAGCACGGTTATTAAATAAGATGGGTTCTTTCGAATGCTCTTTTATCAACCGATTATAATCGGCTAAAACTTCATCATATTTATTCTGACTCTTTTTAATATTGGCAAGATTTGTTTCAGCCATAAAATTTTTAGGATTTATATAAAGAATTTTTTTATAATCTTCAATTGCTCCTTGAATATCTCCACTCTTATCTTTATTATGCCCTCTATTCAAATAAGCCTCTTCATTTTTAGGATCAATCAATATTACCTGATCATAATCAGCAGTTGATCCTTTCATATCTTCCATCACTCTTTTTAATGATGCACGGTTATTTAAAACAGCAGTAGCTTTTGGATTCAGTTCCAATGCTTTTGTATAAGACTCAAGTGCCTCGTTATTTTTTCGTATTCTGCGTTGAGTAGTACCAAGATTTGAATAGACGATATAATTCATTTTATTCGTCGAATCTGCAATTAGCGCTTTCTTATAAAATATCTCTGCATTTTCATAATCATTTTGACCAAAAAAGTAGTTGGCTTGATTTATCAAAGTCTTATAATCCTGCCCAAAACAAATATGTGCCACCGATAACACCAAAAAGGTTACTAAAAATCTTTTCATAGATCTGCTATTTAGAATAAAATTCCTCAGATAGTAAAGCTTATTTCATAAAAGTAATTATTTTGCAATTACGAATGAATAACAATGATCTATTTTTTTAATCAACAACAGACACAACAAACCTACAAAACTCCATTATGAAATCTTATCAGAGTTTCCATGCTTAATTATGAAGTTGAAAGAAGATTAACTCTTCCAGAATTTATACAGAATTTGCATTTACCTTTGTTGAAAATCATATTATTGTGAAAATTCTATTGGTTGAAGATGAGATAAATCTATGTGAAGCCATTGCTTCATTTCTTGAAGAAGAAGGCTATCGCTGTGAAAAGACAGGGAATCTAAAACTGGCTATTGAAAAGGTATATCTATATGAATACGACTGTGTTCTGATAGACATTGGACTACCTGATGGTAATGGCCTTACACTCGTCCGTGATCTGAAGAAAATTCACCCTGAGACAGGAATCATTATCATCTCTGCTAAAAATTCGCTCGATGATAAAATTACAGGGCTTGATCTGGGTGCTGACGATTATCTTACCAAACCTTTTCATTTTCCGGAATTAAACTCAAGGATCAAATCCCTTATCAGACGACGTAAATTTGAAGGGAAAAAAGAGATTATCGCCGGAAAAATCAGAATCATTCCCGATAACCGACAAGTATATATTGATAACAATCAGATAATCCTGACCAGGAAAGAATATGATTTACTTCTATTTTTTATCTCCAATCAAGAACGAATATTAACCAAAGAATCAATTGCCGAACATCTGTGGGGTGATTTTGCCGATACTGCCGACTCGTTCGATTTCATTTATTCTCATATCAAAAATCTCAGACGTAAATTACAACATTACTCAGGAATTGATTACTTCCAAAACATCTATGGAACCGGATATTCCTTTACTTTAAACAAATAGGCGGAATAAATGGAATCACTTAAAGGCTAATAATAATGAAACTTCAGACCAAAATAAATTCGCGATTTCTGCTCTTTACCCTGATGTTATTCTCAGTTGCAGGGGGCATTCTATATTTTGTACTAGGAAAAGTTTTGAGTCAAAATGTCAATGAAATAATAGAATCAAGAAAAAACAACATTATCCTGTTTCTGAATCAAAATCCCTCATCTTATATAACCGAATCTCCTGACCACTCTTTTCATATCTCACAAGTTTCTTCCCCAACCAGCTATCAATATTCAAAAGACACGATCATTTATGATAAAGAAGAAAAAGAGTTGGATCATTACCGTATAATAACCTTTACCACTTCTGCTCATGGAAAGAATTACAAAGTTGTATTAAATCATTCGTTACTTGAATCAGAAGACCTGCAAGAGACCATTCTAATCTTCATGGCAACTCTCTTCCTGTTGATTTTGCTATCGCTCTTTTTCTTAAACAGATGGCTTTCTCTTTCTGTATGGAAACCTTTTTATACCACCTTAAATCAATTAAAGTCTTTTAGAATCGAAGAAAAAAGAGATATCTCATTTTCTGTAACCGGTGTTTCTGAATTTAATCAGCTTAATCAGGTTTTAAACAGCATGATTCACAAAATCAGGACGGATTATATCAACATGAAAGAGTTCACAGAAAATGCATCACATGAGATACAAACTCCCTTAGCCATCATCAAATCAAAAGTGGAACTGTTTTTACAAGACAAGACCTTAAGTGACAAACAACATCAACAGATCCATATTATGTACGAAACAGTTAACCGTCTCTCTAAACTTACAGAAGCTCTTTTACTTTTATCAAAAATAGAAAACCGTCAATTTGTTGAACAAACAGAAATTGATTTTTGTGCGTTAATTATAAAGAAACTTGAATTTCTTGAAGAACTCTTTGCATTAAAACAAATAAAAATAACAACCCGGTTCTTTTCAGAAGTTAAAACTATCATAAATCCTATGCTTGCCGACATATTAATCAATAACCTTCTAAGTAACGCATTAAAACACAATATAAAAAAGGGAGAAATCAGAATTTCCTCACGCGACAGGGAGATCACAATTCAAAATACAGGTAAAGCTCCGACGATTGATCTGACTAAGGTATTTCAACGGTTTGCCAAACAAGGTGATTCGACAGAATCAACCGGACTCGGACTTGCAATCGCCAATGAAATCTGTAAAAGCTATGGCTTTACACTAACGTATTATTTTAAAAACGATTTACATACAATC
>JAUZOB010000126.1 GCA_030706665.1 Bacteroidota bacterium | reverse complement strand
TGTCAGGGTTCGAAGGATTGTCAAATTGAGCTGGGATCCATGAACCCGGATTCTGGGCTGACAATTCCTGTGCCCGTTCAATTGCTCCTTTCATCCCTTTCTCACGAGGAGTCAAATCAAGTTCTGCTCCATAAGCAGTTAGGATTCTTCTTCGTTCGATTGACATTGATTCCGGCATTACCAGAATGAGTTTATAACCTTTGACCGCAGCAACCAAGGCTAAGCCGATACCTGTATTGCCGGAAGTTGGTTCGATAATTAAGGCCCCCGGTTTAATGATGCCTCTTTTTTCTGCATCTTCAATCATTGAAAGTCCGATGCGGTCCTTGATGCTACCGCCCGGATTGGTCTTTTCTACCTTTACATATACGTTATATTCTGAAGGGAATAAACGGTTTATCCTGACATGAGGGGTGTTCCCTATTGTTTCAAGAATATTATTTACTTTCATATTTCAATTGTTTTTGGATTCATATCAAATAAAAAAGCCTTTCTGTGAGAACAGAAAGGCTTGATGCTATCGAAAATTTAATAGAGTTAACAACAAAAGAAAACCTTCCTGCTACATTTTATGAAGCAACAACAAATGTGGTGCACATGTTTAGAAGGTCTTGTCATTTTTATAATTAATATCAGGAAAAATTCAATTTTGATGTATCAAAAATAGAAATTATTTCAATTGAGTGTTTTCATGTAGCTCCAATGTTTAGTAATTGTTATATCGAAGCCATTTCCAGATTTCTTTCCAACTGGCCTTTTTACCGTACATTAAAATACCTGTTCGATATATCTTTCCTGTAACCCAGATCATTCCGACAATGGTTGCAACCAGAATAGCCATGCTCAGGATGATTTGCCAGGTCGGTACTCCTCCGAACGGGATTCGGGCAATCATTATCACCGGTGAGGTGAATGGGATTAAGGAGGTCCAAAAAGCAAGCGGTCCTTCGGGATTTTTAGCAATACTGACCAGAATCACGATGGATAAGATCAATGGAATGGTTACGGGAAGCATAAATTGCTGGGCATCTTCTTCACTGTCGACTGCTGCCCCGATGGCCCCCATCATTGAACTATAAAGAAGATATCCTCCCAGGAAGAAAAAGATAAAACATCCGATCAGGAGCGGTATCGGTAGATTATCTATCATTGAAAAGATATGAGTGATAGCTTCATTCGAATGAGTAGCGGCAGGAGCTTGCTGAATCATCTGTTCCTGTACAACTCCATTCGAAGACATGATGTTTTGTGCTTGCACTGCAGCGATATTGTCATTTGCGTAAAAAGCTTTAATTCCGGTCATTGCTCCGGCACCGATTATGACCCATATTGCGACCTGTGTCAGCCCGACCAGAGCAATCCCCATGATCTTGCCCAACATCAGTTGAAATGGTTTTACGGACGAAACGATTACTTCGACAATACGATTCGATTTCTCTTCCATAACCCCGCGCATTACAAATGAGCCATAGATAAAGATAAACATATAAATCATGAATCCGGCAATGTATCCTACGACCATCGACATCTCTGCCGATCCGGACTGAGCGTTTCCACTGCTGTCCAATCTTATGGTGCTAAGATCTATATTGGTTCTTGTTTTCTCAAGTTTCTGTTCCAGATCAGGCATTCCGGTTGCAGCAATAATCTTAGCTTTTTTAAGCCTTTCAATTTCAGTACCCAATTTTGATTGAATATACTCTTTGATATCGAAGGTTACCTGCTTATCAGCATAGATTTCAGCTTTATTGGTTGTTAGTATGTTGGCAGGGATATGGAGAACAGCGTAATAATTATTCTTTCCCAATGAATTGCGGGTTGACTGAAGTTGTTCTACAGGAAGATAATGAAATTTCGTATATTGTGTTTCAGGAAGATTGTTTAGAAACAAGCTTGTCTCATCAATGACTGCGATCGTGCGGCTTTCTTTGTCATCAACTGTTGCGAGGTAACCGGGTAGGATTGTTACTGCCAGCATAAAAATAGGGGTGATGAGAGTCGCAATCAGGAATGATTTCTTTTTAACCCTTGTCAGATATTCTCTTTGTAAAACAATAAATGCCTTATTCATGTCGGATAAATTTCAGGTTTAACGGTTGGCTTCTTCTACTACGCGTATAAATACTTCATTCATGCTCGGAATAATTTCCCTAAAAGAGGTGATTTCTGCATAGGGCAGCAAAGCAGCCAGCATCTCACTGTTGGTATGACCTGCTTCATGATGGATCTTGATCGTATTGACCTGATGATTTTCTGTATGGTCAATGATCTGAAACTCATTTGGCAGGTTACTGCTTATTGTTCCATAATTGCCTTCGTACGTAATTTCGAAGTTATTATTCTTGTATTGATTCCGAATGTCGTCAACTTTACCATCCAGTATCTTCTTCGATTTATTGATGAGTGCAATATGATCGCAAAGCTCTTCAACGGAAGCCATGTCGTGGGTGGAAAAAATAATTGTTGCCCCTTTGGCTTTCAGTTCAAGAATTTCATCTTTCATCATATTGGAGTTGATGGGGTCAAAACCACTGAAAGGTTCATCGAAGATTAGCAATTGGGGTTCATGCAGAACAGTGCAAATGAACTGAACCTTTTGCTGCATCCCTTTCGAAAGCTCCATCACTTTCTTATTCCACCAGGTCTGAATCTCAAACTTCTCGAACCAATATTTCAGTCTTTTCAGAGCTTCATGTCGTGAAAGCCCTTTCAGACGCGCAAGGTAGAGAGCTTGTTCCCCGACTTTCATCTTTTTATATAATCCCCGTTCTTCCGGTAAATACCCTATTTTTTCGACATCGCTTCCGCGAAGCGGACGACCTTCAAAAAGAACAATCCCATTATCGGGGGCTGTAATCTGATTGATGATTCGGATTAAAGTTGTTTTACCAGCTCCATTGGGTCCCAATAACCCAAAAACCTGGCCTTCTTCCACACTTATTGACACATCGGTCAATGCGCGATGTTCTGCATAATTCTTCTCGATGTTCTGAGCTTGTAGCAACTCCATGTATGTTTTTGTTTTTGTGGGTTCAGTTCAATAAGTATCAATTTGACTTTCCTAATTACATTTCTGAAGGGAATTTGTTTAAATCTCTATGATTCGCTTTCGATTGATTAAGAATTGAGCGATCCTATTTAATCTTCAGATTTTCCAGTAACTGAATGTAAGTGGTTATTCCCGATTGGATCTCTTCGGGCAAGATGTATTCGTTGGCAGTATGAGAACGAGCCGAATCACCTGGACCTATCTTCATTGATGTTTTCCGGATGATTGCCTGATCGGAAGTCGTTGGAGAACCGAACCATGAAAGCCCGAGCTCTTGTCCTCTCTTTACCAATGGATGGTCAAAAGGAATATGCGACGAATTTAACCGGAATGACCTGGCTTTGCATTCGCTTTGCAACAAACCGGTAATTACGTTGAAAGCTTCTTCGTTGGAATAGAATTCATTGGTTCGCACGTCAATCACAAATCGGCAGATGTCAGGAACAACATTGTGTTGATAACCTGCTTCGATTTGTGTAACGGATAGTTTTACCTTTCCGAGCAAATCCGAGAACAAGGGGAATTGAAAGTTCCGCAGACATTGGATATCGTCGACCGCTTTGTACAATGCATTATCTCCCTCTTCTCTGGCTGCATGTCCTGCTTTCCCATGAGCGGCACCGTCGATTACCAGTAATCCTTTTTCAGCGATTGCCATTTGCATCCGGGTCGGTTCTCCTACGATTGCCAAATCAACAGGTTCCAGTTGTGGCAGAATCGAAGCGACTCCGTTGAGTCCCGATACTTCTTCCTCGGCGGTAGCAGCCATGATCAGGTTGTAAGGCAGATCCTTCTGATTGTAAAAATAACGGAATGCAGCCATGAGCGATACCAGACATCCCCCGGCATCATTACTTCCCAATCCGTGAAGTTTGCCGTCTTTATAGGTGGGAGTAAATGGGTCTGTTTCCCATCCTTCTGCGGGTTTTACCGTATCGATGTGAGAATTAAGCAGAATTACCGGTTTCCCTTCCTGCCAGAAACGGTTGTGTGCCCAAAGATTATTCCCCTGTCGCTTATATTCAACTCCCCATTCTTTCCATTTGTGTTCTATGAGGGTTGCAGCTTCAGCTTCCTGTCGACTGAGCGACGGGGTAGAAATCAGCTCTTCCAGCAGGTTAATTGCATCTTGCGCAAGTATGGTCAGTTCCATTGAATTTCTTTTTTGCGAAAAGTACAAATACAGCAAAGAATTGACAAATAAATCTTTTTTTGATTTAATTTTATAGGAAATATTAATGACATGAAAACATTAGTACTGTATGCTCATCCTGCCAGGAAAAGTTTTAACCGGCAGGTTCTAAGGAAAGTTGAAGAGGCGCTTGAAGAGCGGGACTACGAGTACGAGGTTCGTGATCTGTATGCCTTGGGGTTCAATCCGGTTCTGTCGCAGACAGATATCGACAGTATTAAATTTCAAAAGACACCCGATGATGTTCGCGTAGAGCAGGAGTTAATTACCTGGGCTGATCAGATCATTTTGATCTTTCCACTCTGGTGGGGAGGAATGCCAGCCATCCTGCGCGGTTATATCGATCGGGTTTTTAGTTATGGCTTTGCTTATCGTTTTGATGAAGTCGGGTCTATCGGACTTCTTCAGGGGAAAAGAGCAATCGTCCTTTGTTCAACAGGAACATCAGTCGAAGAAATGGAATTGACCGGCTTGGCTTCTTCAATCCGGCAGATTATGAAAGAGAGTATTCTCGAATTTTGTGGTCTTGAGGTCGTTGCATTTAATTTTCTAAGTGCCGTTTCATCTGTTGAGGAAGAAATGAGGGAAGCCTACTTTAGTGAGATCAAAAAAGTTCTGGTGTAAAATGTCGGTATTTGAACTGCTCCTCAATATTGGCAGTGTACTCGCAAAATGATTTGAAAAGGCAGGCATTTGTTTGGGCAAAGATCCAACAAATGCTTGCCTTTATACTTTCATGAATATGAGTTAAAAAATGTCAAAGAAGATGAAAATTAATTACTCATTCTGTGACGTTTTTTCTTCTTTTAAACTGTTTGTTATTTTAATGTGATAAATTGACAGCAGAAAACGATGTGTTGTGTTAGAAAGTAAGCGCAACCCGTCTATTTGTTTTAAATTTATAGCTTGAACTTTTCCTTGGAGAAAACAAGATAGAGATGTATCTTGGAGAAACTTTTAACACCATCAAACAAACAATAAACTCAACGATAATGGACAAATTGAAGAATGAGGCGTTGGCCTATCATGCTAATGGAAGGCCCGGGAAGATAGAAGTAGTTCCAACGAAACCTTATGCAACACAACGTGATTTGGGACTTGCTTATACTCCGGGGGTTGCAAGCCCCTGTTTGGCAATTAAAGACAACAAAGAGGATGTGTATAAATATACGGCCAAGAGTAATCTGGTCGCTGTTATCTCTAACGGTACCGCAGTCCTCGGGTTGGGCGATATCGGACCTGAAGCAGGAAAACCTGTTATGGAAGGGAAAGGGTTGCTGTTTAAAATCTTTGCCGATATTGATGTCTTCGATATTGAAGTGGATGCTTCGAATATTGATCTTTTTGTAAATACAGTCAAAGCAATTGCTCCAACTTTCGGAGGAATAAATCTTGAGGATATCAAGGCCCCTGAGTGTTTTGAAATCGAAGAACGTTTAAAGGCCGAACTTGATATTCCCGTGATGCACGATGACCAGCATGGGACTGCAATTATTTCTGCTGCCGGACTGTTGAATGCACTGGAACTTGCCGGGAAAAAGATCGACAACGTTAAAATTGTCGTGAACGGAGCCGGAGCAGCAGCTGTCACCTGTACAAAGCTTTACAAGTCACTGGGAGCGAAAGCAGAAAACATCATGATGTGCGACAGTAAAGGGGTAATCCATACTGAACGTAAAAATCTTAACAAAGAGAAGTTGCTTTTCGCCAGAGAAACACCCTTGCGTACATTGGCAGAAGCCATGGTCGGAGCAGATGTATTTCTGGGACTTTCAGTCGCAGGAGTGCTGACCAAAGAGATGGTTCAAACTATGGCTGCCAATCCGATTGTATTTGCATTGGCAAATCCAGACCCTGAGATTCCATACGAAGAAGCAAAAGCTTCACGCGAAGATCTCATCTTCGCAACCGGACGTTCGGACTATCCGAACCAGATTAATAACGTATTGGGATTTCCGTTCATCTTTAGAGGAGCACTTGATGTACGTGCCCGTTGTATCAACGAGGAAATGAAAATTGCCTGTGTACATGCCCTTGCGAAACTGGCCAAAGAAAAAGTGCCCGAATCAGTACACACTGCTTATAATGCCTCAAATATTGTGTTTGGGCGGGAATATCTGATCCCAAAACCGATGGACCCCCGCTTGATTACAAGAGTGGCTCCTGCTGTTGCCAAAGCAGCAATTGATTCAGGCGTTGCCCGTGTGTTAATTTCCGACTGGGCAGCTTATGAAGAAGAACTTAGCCGTCGTCTGGGATCTGAAAATAAACTGATCTCACTAATCGAAAATAAAGCCAAAGGAAATCCGAAACGTGTTGCATTCCCTGAAGCCAGTGAATTTAATGTTCTGAGAGCTGCTCATATTGCTTTGAAAGAAGGAATGGCAACTCCGGTTCTTATCGGTAATGCTGAAAAGATTAGACGTCTTATTGCTGAAAATGATTTTAATTTTGATGGAATTGAAATCATTGACAACCGAAGCAGGGAAAAGGATGCACTGCGACGCCGTTATGCCGAAATGCTTTATCAAAAGAGACAGCGTAAAGGAATGACACTGGAAGAAGCGGTTGACAAGATGTTCGATAAGAACTATTTTGCAGCGATGATGGTTGAATGCGGAGATGCCGATGCTGCAGTAACCGGATATGAAACCCGTTATGCAGAAGCGATCCGTCCGGTAGTTGAGGTTATCGGGAAAAAAGAAGGAATCTCTAAAATCTTCGGGATGCACATTGTTATAACTCCCAAAGGAACCTTCTTCCTGGCTGATACATCAATGGGGGCAGCTCCTGATTCTGACGTTTTAGTCGACACAACCTTACAGGCAGCAAGCGTTGTACGTCGTTTTAACATGAAACCACGTATCGCGTTGCTTTCTTATTCTAACTTTGGTTCACAAAAAGAAGGCACTCCGTCAATTGTTCACAAGGCTGTTGAAACCCTTCACCGGGATTATCCTGATATGATCGTCGAAGGAGAAATGCAGTTGAAATTTGCCCTTGATAAAGAGCTCCGCACTAAAATGTACGGCTTCAACCGACTGAATGGGTACGATGTAAATACTTTGATTTTCCCCAACCTGAGTTCTGCCAATATTGCCATGGAGGTGCTGAAACATATCTCCGGCTATGACACATTGGGACCGGTACTTGTCGGGAATCGTAAGTCAATGCATGTAATGCAGATGGGTAGTGCAGTACGCGATATCCTGAATATGATTGCCATTGCAGTTATTGATGCTCAGGCTGTATCAGGCAAATAAATGATAGAATAGATAGAAAATAAAAAATGCGGCCTGCAATCTTGCAGGCCGCATTTTTTATTTATTATTCATCAACTGTTGTTGCCTCTTCTGTAGCAAATACCGGTTTTTCTTTCAGAATCTGTCCGATATCCTCTTTGTCAGGAGAAAGGTCTTCATGTAATGAAGGAGTACTTCCACGTTCCCCACCGGATAAAGGCTCGATATATGGGGTTTTCGAAAAAACGCCCCACTTCCGGACATTATCAATCACAATTACCAAGGCTAACAGAGCCATAAACGCAATCAATATCGTATTAAAAACGTAAGTAATATGAAGTTGATGCGACAGGTTCGGTTGTTTTAACAATCCGATATATTTTGTGACCTCCAGCACAGAAGCGGTCAAGGTTACCACAAGCAGGAAGACCATGGGAATGACCGTAACCCATATGTATCGTATCTTTTTCATTTTTATAAGCACAGAGGTTGCTACTGTCAGAGCGATTCCGGCAAGTAGCTGATTGCTGATCCCAAACATGGGCCAAATTGTGGAAACACTTCCGGTCCAAATCAGACTACCCCAAAGGAGTACCACGATTGCACTCGTAATGAGTGTACCGGGCAGCCATGAGTAATTTTTCATCGGTTTATATATGTCGCCTATCGCATCCTGAAGCAGGAAGCGGGCCACACGGGTGCCGGCATCAATGGTGGTAAGAATAAACAGAGCTTCAAACATCAATGCGAAGTTGTACCAATAGGCAATCAGGGACTTCATAAAAGGTATTCCTGACAGAATATTTGCCATCCCTACGGCAAGAGTCACGGCTCCCCCTGTACGGTGAGCCAGAGAAATGCCGATTTCAGATTCAAACATGTGAATTTTGTCAGGAAGAAAACCAAGGGCAGCCATCGCACCATCAGGCAGAGAACTATTGATATAGAAATAATCACCGGGAGAAAGAGTAACTGCAGCTATCAATGCTGTTAGTGAAACAAAACCTTCGACGATCATCCCCCCGTAAGCAATTGGTCGGGCATCTGACTCTTTCTGCAACATCTTAGAGGTTGTCCCTGAAGAGATGAGGGCATGGAATCCGGATATTGCACCACAAGCGATCGTGATAAAAAGATAGGGGAAGAGAGTACCCTGGATAATCGGTCCACCGCCATGTACAAATTGTGTCACTGCCGGGAAGACAATGTGAGGAGAAACATAAAAGATACCCAGTGAAAGCATTCCTATCGTGCCAATTTTAAGGTAAGTGGATAAGTGGTCGCGAGGAGC
>JAUZOB010000125.1 GCA_030706665.1 Bacteroidota bacterium | reverse complement strand
TCGTAGGTTCGAATCCTGCTCTCCCCACAAAAGAGGATATTTGTTTTGATGTTGTTTTTACAAAGATCAAAACTTTATGCGGGAGTAGCTCAGTTGATAGAGCATTAGCCTTCCAAGCTGAGGGTCGCGGGTTTGAGTCCCGTCTCCCGCTCCACTTTTAACACCGATGGGATGAGCGTTTCTTTTTAAGGCAAGGGAATTCACTCGTTCAATCTTTTTGTGTTATAACAAAGCCGAAGTAGCTCAGGGGTAGAGTACGTCCTTGGTAAGGACGGGGTCACGGGTTCAATTCCCGTCTTCGGCTCAGATGATAAAAAATAGTAAAACGTTTTAATATTTTGGAGTTATGGCTAAAGAACAATTTCAAAGGACGAAAGACCACGTAAATATTGGTACGATCGGTCACGTTGACCACGGTAAAACTACTCTTACTGCAGCAATTACCAAAGTTCTTGCTAAAAAGGGTTTGTCAGAAGTAAAAGATTTCGATCAGATTGATAATGCACCTGAAGAAAAAGAAAGGGGTATTACAATTAACACTGCTCACGTAGAATATTCAACAGAACATCGTCACTATGCTCACGTAGACTGTCCAGGTCATGCTGACTACGTTAAGAACATGGTAACTGGTGCTGCTCAGATGGACGGCGCTATTCTTGTTTGTGCTGCTACTGATGGTCCTATGCCTCAGACTCGTGAACACATCCTTTTGGCTCGTCAGGTAAACGTTCCTAAAATCGTTGTTTTCCTTAACAAAGTTGATATGGTAGACGACGAAGAACTTCTTGACCTTGTTGAAATGGAAGTTCGTGATCTTCTTAGCTTTTATCAGTTCGACGGTGACAATACTCCTGTTATTCGTGGTTCTGCACTGGGTGCTTTGAACGGCGAACCAGAATGGGAAGATAAAGTAATGGAACTTATGAATGCTGTTGATACCTGGATTCCTGTTCCTCCCCGCGATACTGATAAACCATTCCTTATGCCTGTTGAAGACGTATTCTCGATCACTGGTCGTGGTACTGTTGCTACTGGTCGTATCGAAACTGGTATTGTAAATACTGGTGATGAAGTACAGATCGTAGGTTTGGATTCTGAAGGAAGAAAATCAGTTGTAACTGGTGTTGAAATGTTCCGTAAGATTCTTGACCGTGGTCAGGCTGGTGATAACGTAGGTCTTCTTCTTCGTGGTATCGACAAGAAAGAAATCCGTCGTGGTATGATCATCGCTAAACCAGGTTCAATTACTCCTCACACTCGTTTCAAAGCTGAGGTTTATATCCTGAAAAAAGAAGAAGGTGGTCGTCACACTCCATTCCACAATAAATACCGTCCTCAGTTCTACCTGCGTACTCTTGACGTAACTGGTGAAATCGAATTACCAGAAGGAACTGAAATGGTAATGCCTGGTGATAACATTTCTATCACTGTTGAATTGATCTACCCTGTAGCTCTTAACGTAGGTCTTCGTTTCGCTATCCGCGAAGGTGGACGTACCGTTGGTGCTGGTCAGGTTACTGAAATCATCGAATAATTACATTATTCAATATACACAGTCCCGGACATCAGTTCGGGACTGTATTTATCCTAACGGATGAAGCTCGACGGGAGCATGTTATTAGAATCAAGTTCGACTCTTGTCGTCCGTACTAATTAAACTATTGCCCATGAAACTAAAAGTATATGTTGAGGAAGCTTATAATGAATTGGTTCATAAAGTATCATGGCCAACATGGAAAGAGCTTCAGGGTAGTGCTATCGTTGTAATGGTTGCTTCCTTTATAATCGCACTTGTCATCTTTTTCATGGATTTCTCTTTTGAGAATCTTATGAAGATGATTTACAAGTTATTCTATTAATTTATTTTAGACTTGGAGGTCAGAAATGAGCGAAAATGTTAAAAAATGGTATGTTCTTCGCGCGATCGGAGGGAAAGAGAAGAAAGTGAAAGAATATATCGATAATGAAGTTGCGAATGCAGGTCTCCAGGAATACATCTCTCAGGTTATAGTCCCAATAGAGAAGGTATATCAGATCCGAAATGGGAAAAAGATAAGCAAAGAGCGAAATTTGTTTCCTGGTTATGTTTTGGTCGAAGCCGTTTTAGTCGGAGAGGTACCTCACATGCTGAAAAATGTTCCCAATGTAATTGGTTTCCTTGGGGATACAAAAGGCGGTGAACCGGTATCAATGCGTTTATCTGAAGTAAATCGTATTCTGGGTAAAGTGGATGAAGTGATTGAAGCAGATGAAGAACTGAATATCCCGTTTGTTTTGGGTGAGACCGTAAAAGTGACCGATGGTCCATTTAACGGCTTCAACGGAGTCATTGAAGAAATCAATGAAGAGAAGAAGAAGCTGAAAGTAATGGTTAAAATCTTCGGTCGTAAAACACCTTTGGAACTCAGCTTCATGCAAGTTGAGAAAGAGTAACTTATTTAAACAATTGTTATGGCAAAAGAAGTTGCTGCACTTATTAAATTGCAAATTAAAGGAGGGGCCGCAAACCCATCTCCACCGGTAGGACCAGCTCTCGGTTCCAAAGGGGTAAACATTATGCAATTCTGTAAGCTCTTTAACGCCAGGACTCAAGATCAGCCTGGTAAAGTGCTTCCTGTAATCATTACTGTTTACGCCGATAAATCGTTTGATTTCATCATCAAACAACCGCCGGTTGCGATCCAGTTACTCGAAGCAGCAAAACTAAAATCCGGTTCTGCAGAGCCTCATGTTAAAAAAGTAGGATCAGTGACCTGGGATCAGGTACGCGAAATCGCAACGACTAAGATGCCCGACTTAAACTGTTTCGAGATGGAATCAGCTATGAGCATGGTTGCTGGAACTGCCCGCAGCATGGGGATTACTATTACCGGTGATTCTCCATTTAATTAACTCTTAATTGCATTAAAAATGGCTAGAATTGCTAAAAATAGGAAGCTTGCTTTAGAGAAACTTGAGCATGGCAAAATCTATACTCTGTCAGAAGCCGCAAACTTGGTAAAAGATGTTACCAACGTTAAATTTGATGCTTCGGTAGATTTAGATGTACGCCTTGGAGTTGACCCGAGGAAAGCTAATCAGATGGTTCGTGGTGTTGTCACTCTTCCACATGGAACTGGTAAAACAGTTCGTGTATTGGCATTAGTAACTCCTGATAAAGTACAGGAAGCTACAGAAGCCGGAGCTGACTTCGTAGGACTTGAAGATTATATTGAAAAGATTAAAGGTGGATGGACAGATGTTGACGTGATTATTACCATGCCTCCGGTAATGGGAAAAATCGGTGCATTAGGTCGTATCCTTGGTCCTCGTGGTCTTATGCCAAACCCCAAGAGTGGTACTGTTACCATGGAAGTTGGAAAGGCAATCAAAGAAGTCAAACAAGGGAAAATTGATTTCAAAGTAGATAAATATGGTATCATTCATTCTTCTGTAGGGAAAGTATCATTCGATCCTCAGAAGCTTGTTGAAAATGCTAAGGAATTTATCAACATGATTATCAAACTTAAACCTGTTGCGGCTAAAGGTACTTATGTGAAAAGTATCTATCTTTCAAGTACAATGAGTCCTGGAATTCAGGTTGAACCTAAGTCTGTTACTGAATAAGTAAAACAAAGCTTATTATGAAAAAATCAGAAAAAGAAGCTATCATTAACAGCTTAACGGAACAGATCAATTCCACAAGTCATTTTTACTTGGCTGACATTGAAGCGCTAGATGCTGAAAATACCAGTGCGTTGCGTCGTCTTTGTTTTGAACGCCAGGTAAAGCTGATGGTCGTAAAGAATACTCTCCTGCATAAAGCATTGGAAGCTTCTGAAAAGAATGCTGAAGAACTTTATCAAGTACTCAGTGGTAATACGTCGATCATGTTCACCGAGTCCGGTAGTTTACCGGCGAAGCTGATTAAAGAATTTCGTAAAAAATCTCAAAAAAATAAGCCTTTGTTGAAAGGTGCTTATGTTGAGGAATCAGTTTATGTGGGCGAAGATCAGCTTGATGTATTAGCTACACTTAAAACAAGAGAAGAGCTTATTGGAGATATCATCGGATTACTCCAGTCTCCTGCAAAGAATGTTATCTCTGCTCTGCAGTCAGGTGGCAATATCTTAACAGGTGTGCTTAAAACTCTTGAAGACAAAAAAGAATAAACGTTATAAGTGATCATTTATAATTCTTAAATTACAAGGAAAAATGGCAGATTTAAAAGCATTTGCAGAACAGTTAGTTAACTTGACTGTAAAAGAGGTAAACGAACTTGCTAAAATACTGAAGGACGAATACGGTATCGAACCTGCAGCCGCTGCTGTTGCTGTTGCTGGCCCTGCCGCAGGTGGCGAAGCTCCTGCTGCTGCAGAACAAACCGAATTCGATGTAATCCTCAAAGCAGCTGGTCAGTCTAAACTTGCTGTTGTGAAATTGGTTAAAGATTTAGCAGGTGTTGGCCTGAAGGAAGCAAAAGAATTAGTTGACTCTGCTCCTAAAGCTGTAAAAGAAAAAGTTTCGAAAGAAGAAGCTGAATCATTGAAAGCGCAATTAGAAGAAGCTGGAGCTGAAGTTGAACTTAAATAACCGCTACGACCTGTATTAGGTTATATATGGTTTAGAATCCCATTTCGTGTGGGATTCTAAGCCTTTTTGTGTTTTTTATTTTAAGTTCAATTAATTCGGTAGATAAATGTCTTCAACTATTGTAAATCAGAGGGTTAACTTTTCCTCTACCAAGACAACGTTCGACTATCCGGATTTTCTGGACATTCAGGTCAAATCCTTCCGGGAGTTTTTTCAGTTGGGCTCCTCGCCCGAAGAACGCAAAAATGAGGGGTTATTTAAAGTTTTCGTTGAAAACTTTCCCATCACGGACACCAGGAATAATTTTGTACTTGAATTCCTGGATTATGCCGTTGATCCACCTCGTTATACCCTTGATGAGTGTATCGAGAGAGGGCTAACCTACAGCGTGCCATTAAAGGCAAAACTGAAGCTTTACTGCACCGACCCTGAGCATGAGGATTTTGATACTGTTGTTCAGGATGTTTATCTGGGCACTATTCCTTATATGACTGCTAAGGGAAGCTTCGTTATTAATGGAGCTGAACGTGTTGTTGTCTCTCAGCTTCATCGTTCACCCGGAGTTTTCTTCGGTCAAAGTGTCCATGCCAATGGCACAAAATTGTACTCAGCACGTATTATCCCTTTCAAAGGTTCGTGGATTGAGTTCGCTACGGACATCAATAATGTGATGTTCGCGTATATCGACCGAAAAAAGAAATTGCCTGTAACCACTTTGCTCCGTGCTATCGGATATGAAGGGGATAAAGACATTCTTGAAATTTTCGGTCTTGCAGATGAAATTAAAGTCTCTCGTACTGGATTGAAAAAAGTTGTGGGTCGCAAACTTGCTGCCCGCGTTCTTAAAACCTGGGTAGAAGACTTCGTTGATGAAGATACCGGTGAAGTTGTTTCAATCGAACGTAATGAAGTTATTATCGATCGTGAAACAATTCTCGAGAATGACCACATCGACGAAATCGTGGAATCAGGCGCTAAGACGATCCTTTTGCATAAGGAAGACCAAAATCTTCAGGATTTTGCAATCATCTACAATACTCTTCAAAAGGACCCAAGTAATTCGGAAAAGGAAGCAGTTCTTCACATTTACAGACAGCTGCGTAATTCTGAACCACCCGACGAGCAGACTGCTCGTGAAGTTATTCAGAGTCTCTTCTTTTCTGATAAACGATATGATCTTGGTGATGTTGGTAGGTACAGAATTAATAAAAAACTGGGACTCAACATCGAGGATGTACGCATTCTGACCAAGGAAGACATTATTGAAATTATTAAATACCTGATTCAGCTGATCAACTCAAAGACCGATGTCGATGATATCGACCATTTGAGTAACCGTCGCGTTCGTACCGTTGGTGAACAGCTTTGTCAGCAATTTGGCGTTGGTCTGGCTCGTATGGCCCGTACTATACGTGAAAGAATGAATGTTAGAGACAATGAGGTGTTTACTCCGATTGATCTGATCAATTCGAAAACACTCTCTTCTGTTATCAATTCTTTCTTTGGGACAAACGCTCTTTCTCAGTTCATGGATCAGACCAATCCGTTGGCTGAACTGACACACAAACGTCGTATGTCAGCTTTGGGGCCAGGTGGACTTTCCCGTGAACGAGCAGGATTCGAGGTTCGTGACGTTCACTTTACTCACTATGGACGTTTGTGTCCGATTGAGACTCCTGAAGGTCCGAATATCGGTCTGATATCTTCTCTTTGCGTATTTGCAAAGATTACTGATCTGGGTTTCATTTCAACTCCTTATCGTAAAGTTGTTGACGGACAGGTTGACCTGAGTGAAAATGGTGTAGTTTACCTTACTGCTGAAGAAGAAGAAGGAAAGATCATCGCTCAGGCTAATGCCGTGATCGATGAACAAGGATTCTTTACCAATCAGAAGGTAAAAGCTCGTCTTGACGGTGACTATCCTGTTGTCGATCGGAATGAAGTGAACCTGATGGACGTAGGTCCGAACCAGATTGCTTCGGTGGCTGCATCTTTGATTACTTTCCTTGAGCATGATGATGCAAACCGTGCTTTGATGGGATCGAACATGATGCGTCAGGCAGTTCCGTTGTTGCGTCCTGAAGCTCCTATTGTTGGAACAGGATTGGAACTTCGTACTGCAATCGACTCTCATGTTATGATTTCTGCCGAAGAAGACGGAGTCATTGAAAGTGTTGATGCTGACGAAATCGTTGTTCGTTATGACCTTACAGAAGAAGAACGTTTTGTAAGCTTTGACCCTGAGCTTAAAGTTTACAAGCTTCAAAAATACAAAAAGACCAACCAGGGAACTTGTATTGACCTGAAACCTATTGTCGTTAAAGGACAGCGCGTTAAACAAGGCGAACTTTTAACTGAAGGTTACGGAACTCAAAATAGTGAACTGGCATTAGGTCGTAACCTGATGGTGGCATTCATGCCATGGCAGGGATATAACTATGAGGATGCAATTGTAATATCCGAGCGTGTTGTACGCGAAGATATTTATACTTCTATTCATGTTGACGAGTACTCTCTTGAAGTACGTGATACAAAACGTGGAGTAGAAGAGTTTACCTCAGATATCCCGAATGTTTCGGAAGAAGCAACTAAGAATCTTGATGAGAATGGTCTTATTCGTGTAGGTGCGATTGTACGTCCGGGTGATATCATGATCGGAAAGATTACTCCAAAAGGTGAATCTGATCCGTCTCCGGAAGAAAAACTGTTACGTGCAATCTTCGGAGATAAAGCAGGTGATGTTAAAGATGCGTCTTTGAAAGCGTCTCCTTCTCTGAACGGAGTTGTAATTGGAAAACAATTATTCTCACGGGTACTGAAGGATAAGAAAGGACGTGTCGGAACGAAACCTCTTCTTGAACAAATTGAAGAAGAATTCACTCGTAATGTAACTGGGTTGAAAGCCCGTCTTGTCGATAAACTGTTTATTCTGGTGAATGGCAAGACTTCTCAGGGAGTTAAAGACTATTACGGTGTTGACATCATTATTAAAGGAGTTAAGTTTACTCAAAAGCAACTTCAGGAAATTGATTATCTGAATATCAATCCGAACAAGTGGACTACAGATAAGCAAAAGAATGATATGATCCGCGACTGCGTTCGTAACTTTATCATGAAATTTAAAGAATACGAAGCGATAGCCAAACGTAAACGCTACAACGTTACAATTGGTGATGAGCTGCCAGCCGGAATCATACAACTTGCAAAAGTTTACATTGCTAAAAAACGTAAACTCCAGATTGGTGATAAGATGGCAGGACGTCACGGGAATAAAGGTATCGTATCACGTATTGTACGTGATGAAGATATGCCATTCCTTGAAGACGGAACGCCTGTAGATATTGTACTTAACCCTCTTGGTGTACCATCTCGTATGAACCTGGGACAGATCTATGAAACTGTGTTAGGTTGGGCCGGGAAGAAACTTGGAGTCAAATTTGCCACTCCGATTTTCGATGGTGCTTCTTTGGACGAGATTTGTGAGTTTACAGACAATGCGGGAGTACCTCGTTTTGGACGTACTCATCTTCATGATGGAGAAACTGGCGAACAATTTGACCAGCCGGCAACAGTTGGTGTCATCTATATGATGAAACTGGGCCATATGGTTGAAGACAAAATGCATGCCCGTTCAATCGGTCCATACTCTCTTATTACTCAGCAGCCTCTTGGAGGTAAAGCACAATTCGGTGGACAACGTTTTGGTGAAATGGAAGTTTGGGCTCTTGAAGCATTCGGAGCATCTCATATTCTCCAGGAGATCCTTACCGTTAAGTCTGATGATGTAATCGGTAGAGCTAAAGCCTACGAAGCAATAGTGAAAGGTGATCCGCTTCCTGCTCCAGGAATCCCGGAATCATTGAATGTACTATTGCATGAGCTAAGAGGTTTGGGATTAAGTGTAAATCTCGAATAATCTGATTTTCCGGGACCCAAAAGGTCCCGGAGTATGCTATATCGATTGAAAATATATTAACAGCTAGTTATATGGCATTCAGAAAAGATACCAAAGTAAAAAGCAACTTTTCAAAGATCGCAATTAGTCTTGCTTCACCGGAAGAAGTTTTAGAACGTTCTCATGGTGAAGTTTTAAAGCCTGAAACGATCAATTACCGTACGTATAAACCAGAACGCGATGGTTTGTTCTGCGAAAGGATTTTTGGTCCGGTAAAGGATTATGAGTGTCATTGCGGAAAGTATAAACGCATCCGTTATCGTGGCATTGTGTGC
>JAUZOB010000124.1 GCA_030706665.1 Bacteroidota bacterium | reverse complement strand
CCTGACCGAACATCATTTCGTTATGCTTGCGCTTTACCTGCGAGGACTCGGAATGGGGCTTCTGTTTATCCCATTGAGTACTATTTCATTGCTGGAAATACCTCGCGACAAGATGGCACAGGCTTCAAGTATCACCAATGTAATCCGCCAACTGGGAGGAAGTCTCGGAGTAGCCATACTGGCAACACTGCTTACGTCAAGAGTAAACTTTCATTCACAAATGTTCAGCCAATCGATCGATCCGCATTCTCAAACCTATAAGAATGTTACCGCTGTTATGGCCAATACATTTGAGGCTCGCGCAGGCAGTGCTCCTGCCACTGCATCAAAGCAAAGTCAGTTTGCAGTCGTATCGCAATTAAATAAAGAAGCCTATATTCAGGGAATTGATGACGATTTCCTGATCGCGGCCGTGATTACCCTGATCGGAGGATTACCAGTGTTATGGCTTCATATAAAGAAAAAACAAGTATTACCCAAAATAATCAAACATGAGCAAACATCCATTTAGATCATTCTATCCGGCCATTATTGCTTTGCTCCTGATACAGCCAATCGTATCATTCGGCCAGAATAATCATACCGAAGGCTCCGTACAGTCTTCTTCGGATTCATTATCATTGAGTTCAATCATTAACCGGATTGTAGAGAGTCATCCTTCCGTAAAACAAGCACAGGAAGTTATTGCAACTGCCGAAGCCAAGATAGCTCTTGTAAAGTCTGCTAATCTTCCGGAAGTAAATGCCACCGGCAGTTATACCCGAATCGGACCTGTCCCTTCTATTACCATACCCGGAATGGGATCATTTACCATGGCTCCGAATAACAATTATAACCTTGCGCTGAATTACAATCAGGCTGTTTATGATTTCGGAAAAACAGACAAGAGTGTTGCAATCGAATCAGAGAATCAGAATCTATCCAAGCAGCAACTGGAACAGGTAAAACAGAAGCTTTCACTGTTAGCCTCAAATTCATACTTCTCTTTGGCCTATTTACAGGAAGCTCTAAAGATCAAAGATGAACAGATCCGAACTCTCAAAGAGCATCTCAGTTTTGTGGAGAAGAAGAAACTAACAGGTACTGCTACTGAGTATGAAATCGTTTCAACACAGGTGAGGATTTCAAATGCCGAAAATCAGAAATATGATCTGGAGGCTTCCAGGAAGATTCAATATGCTGTTTTAAACGCTCTTTTAGGTCAACCGGACGAGACTCCGATTATCGTGCAGAATGAAACCAATCTTAAATTATCCCTCCCCAATGATCAGGATCTGATCTCTTCGGCTCTCAATCAGCGTGACGAGATGAAGATTGTTCATGAGAAAGGAGCTTTGGCACAACTGCAATATCAGAGTGCGAAATCTCAGAATAATCCGGTAGTAAGCACCTTTGTCTCGGCAGGTACCAAAAACGGATATGTTCCTGATCTGAACACTCTCAAATTGAACTATGTCGCAGGTGTCGGAATTCGCATTCCGATTTACGACGGAGCAAGAGTAAAGAATAATCTCCTATTGATTAACTCTTCCATTCAGATCAATAATCTGGAGCAAGAGATTACCAAAAGAAATATCTCTTCGGAGGTAGTCGAGAAACAAACAACTCTTTTGACTTCTTTGAAAAAGATTGATCATTATGAGCTTCAGTTAAAACAAGCAGAAAAAGCATTATCCCTTGCCGTAGTAAGCTATAAAGCCGGAGCCCTGACCAACCTTGACCTGCTTGATGCCAATACAGCAGTTTCCGAGAGTCGTTTACTCCTGCTCAAATCAAAAATTGATTATGCCGTCGGGATTTATAATCTGAAAGCTGCCATTGGCGAAAGGCTTTACAGTGCAAAATAAATTTCTGAAGATCTTATTGGCGCATACTATTACCATATAAAGCAATTCTGTCTTAGACTGTATATCAATAAGGTCAATTCTGGAGCATAAGTCAAACTAAAATATTCATGAATTCAATAGTCCTGTCGGCAGGACTATTGAATTCATTTTCTTTTTCGTCATTACCTTTATCCCATCAATAAAACATAGCTAAAGACTCCCTTTTTACATCTCCGGATCAATCATCTAAGATATACGCAATTCGACAAAAGCGACTATTTTAGATTCCCGGATTAATTATTTAAGCTATGGGCAATCAGACAAACAATCAATCTATTCTTGAAGCTTATAAGAAAGCGCTCAGGAAGAACAACTTCGAAGTCTTTATCGTTGAAAATCACGAGGAAGCATCTCTGTTATTCTTTGATCAGATCCTTCCGAAGATCAATCCGGGGATTATATCCTGGGGAGACTCTATGACCATGCACGCAACCGGGGTGATTGAGCGAATTCGTGAAAATGAAGCATATGCAATAATCGACACTTTCGATAAAACAATCAGCAGGGAGGAACAGATTGAACGAAGAAGACAAGCCCTGCAATCAGATCTTTTTATAACCGGTACAAATGCAGTCACAGAGAAAGGGCAGTTAGTAAATCTCGATATGATAGGGAACCGGGTAACAGGAATTACCTTCGGCCCAAAAGACGTCGTGCTTTTTATCGGAAAGAACAAATTTGTGAAGAATCTAGATGATGCGATGACGCGTATCCGGACCATCTCTGCTCCCCTCAATATGAAACGTCATCCGCTTTTTAAAGCGCCCTGTCAGGTAACCGGCACATGCCATGACTGTTGCAGTCCGCAACGTATTTGCAATACCTGGACAATTACAGAGAAATCTTATCCTAAAGGCAGAATCAAAATCATCCTGATTAACGAAGACCTTGGGCTATGATCATTCCTGCAAAAAATTAAGCTCCAATTTTATACAGTCATTCAATTGTTTAGAATTTATTATCATTTTGAGCCTATATACAAATTTTTCCTCCCTATTACAAATTAATTCATACAAACCCAAAAAATCCATTACCTTTGCTCCCTCAAAATGTATTACATGACGTTATTTGAAAACTTTGAATTGTCACAACCGATTTTGTCGGCCATTGAAGAATTAGGATTTATAACTCCGACCCCCATACAGGAAAAGGTAATTCCCCATTTGCTTACAACAACATCGGATATGATCGGTCTGGCTCAGACCGGCACAGGCAAAACCGCGGCTTTTGGATTGCCGCTATTGGAAACTATAAAGACCAGTTTTAACAAACCACAGGTTTTGGTCTTATCACCTACACGGGAACTCAGCATGCAGATCGCTGATGACTTTATGCAATTTGGTAAGAATATCCGTAACCTAAACATTGCTGCCGTTTATGGTGGCGCAAGCATTGAACAACAGATTAGGACACTTGACCGTGGAGCACACATAGTTGTTGGAACTCCGGGTAGGGTAAAAGACCTCATCAATCGACGCAAACTTCACCTTGATAATATCAACACTCTGGTTCTCGACGAAGCAGATGAGATGCTTAACATGGGTTTCCGTGATGAATTATCTTTCATTATGGAAAGTATGCCTGACGATCGCCGTACCTTGCTATTTACAGCAACCATGGAAGGACACGTCAGAGAAGTTGCAAAAGAGTATCTGAAGGATGCAATCGAGATTAGCGCAGGTGGACTTAACACCGGAGCAGAAAACGTCTCTCATGAGTATTATATGGTACAGGCAAGAAACAAATATGCCGCACTACGCCGTATAATCGATTCTTATCCAAAGATGTATGCAATCATGTTCTGTCGTACCCGTCAGGAGACGAAAGATCTATCTGATCACCTGATCCGTGACGGCTACAGTGCTGATGCACTGCATGGCGACCTTTCACAATCCCAGCGTGATTTCGTAATGAAACGATTCCGTTATCATAACATCAACATACTGGTAGCGACTGACGTTGCTGCTCGCGGACTTGATGTTGACGATCTGACTCATGTTATCAATTTCAACCTTCCAGATGAAGACGCTGCTTATATTCACCGAAGCGGACGTACCGGAAGAGCTGGTAAAAAGGGTATCTCCATCAGTATCATTAACCTGAAAGAGAAAGGATGGATTTCACGCATCGAGAAAAGACTTAAGAAACCTATTGTTTACAAACCAATTCCTACCGGGAAAGAGGTTTGCGAAAAACAACTTCTGAAATTTATCGATCGTCTGGAAAACTGCGATACTGAAGAAACTCAGGTTAGCGAATTCCTTCCGGCTATTCAAAGTAAATTGGAATGGATGGACAAAGAGATGCTTCTCAACAAGCTGGTTTCTCTTGAATTTAATCTTTTCCTCAGTGAGTATAGCAATGCTCCTGATTTGAACATCACCAGAGACGAATTCTCTAAAGACAAAAGAAAAGCAAGATCCACATTCAGCCGATTCTTCATTAACGTTGGTCAGCGCGACGGATTTATCCCTCCGAAATTGATCGGACTGATTAATGACAGTTGCGGACGTCGTGATATCCCAATCGGAAAAATCGACATCCAGCGTAATTTCAGTTTCTTTGAAGTTGACTCTTCTTGTGAAAAAGAAATACTTGATGCATTCCGTTCTACTAATTTCGAAGGACGTGATTTGAATGTAGAAGTAGCTCAGCCACAACCGGAAAGAGAAAGACCTTTCAGAGAGAAGAAATTCAAGAAAGACTGGAATGATTCCGGAAATGACAGGTCAAGAAGATCTCCAAGGTCAGGTTCCGGTTCACGTGAAGGGTCAAGAGAAGGTTCTTCTTACGGCAAAAGAAAAAGATATTAATCTTTACAAGGAACAGAATCTCCGTCAAACAAAGGAGAGTCCAAACAGAATTCTTTACAAGAATTGATAATATAGCTTAAAAAGTATCAGGATACACAGAAGTTTACCTTCTGAATCCTGATACTTTTTTTATGCTATTTGCCAAAGGTTGCTTTCATCGGACGACCTGTCCACACCTGAGGCATTTTAAGCGTTCACTTTGCAACTGCAAATGATCCCTTCGATGCGGGCATCCAATTGCGCCTGATCCATTGTAAAACTTGCAAGTCCTGCCAAATTAAGCAATGTATCAATTGCAAGTTCACCGGAGCGGATACGATCTGCCCAGCGTTCATGTTTAGGAATCTTACCGTCATTTGCAATATGCTGGATATCCTGAACAGAAAGGTGCGGGAACATATCTCCGCAACCTGCTTCATGCACTCTCCGGATTAATTCATCCCCGTCTTTGGGTAAATCACGATCAAGTGATAACGCAAGATCCACCTCTTTTTCTGTTACTTCCCACAGTTTCTCAACAGACATCCCTTCTGCATTCTCATTTAAATCAACCGGGTATGTCTCATCAACCTTCGAGGTAAACTCTCCTTTTAAGGAAGCCTTTCCTGCTGCAGCAACCTTGGTAGGAATGGTGAATACATCAACCCCCGCCAAGCTCTCCAATTGATCGGCACTACGCAAACTGGCAGCAATCAAACGGGTAGGAATGGGATTTTCATTGGTAAGCTTTTTAATCCAGGACTGAGTGGAAAGGACAGCCATTTCGCCTGCTCCGCTTCCGCTTCCAAGTCCACCATCTTTAACATAGGCACCCAATCGTCCGAGGAAGACATTCAGATAAGCAGGTTTGGTAATGGCAGCAACAAATACATTCTGCCGGGCACTAAACTCAAGAGTGAAATTTATTCTTACCCCCAGCTCTCTAAGTCTTCTTGCTCCCAGAAGTCCGGTAGCAGTATAGGGAACCTTCACAATAAACTGATCGGGACAGATTGAAAAATAGCGAAGCCCGTAGTCAATAATCGCATCAAAATCATTGGCTGTATCAGTATGCAGTTCTACACTAACAAATCCTCCGAATTTCTTTGCCAAACGCAAGCCGTGACGAGCATTCAGGATAAAAGCAATTTCGACAATCTGCTTCTTCAAAGGCAGATCCTTCACAATCGCTCTTGCCTTGGCAATATAATCATCGTAAATTCCTTTTTGAATTTCATTATTCAACAACGTATTATTTGTTGTCAAAGCAGTCATTTCAGCACTCCAATTCTTCTCAGCTTCCTCCATATCTCCCGTATCGAGCCAAAGCCTTGTTCCCGTTGCATTCAGATTTTCCCAAAACCGGTCAGGTTTGGCAACCACTGGTTCTTCATTTATTCCTTCAAGGATAAATTCTTTGACTTTCTCATTGAATTCTGTATTCATAATACCGAGTTTAGTAAGTTTAAAGTGTATGCAATTTATCAAAAAAAGAGTTTACATGATCAATTCCAGCCATGTCTTTTTGTCATTCAACAACCTTCAGATGAATCATTTCTTCGAATAACTTGTAAGGATTTTATAACGATAATTAACAACAGACAAAGGCAAAATCATTCCCGGAATATCAATTACTTTTTATTGGAAGCGTCTGATTGCCCCGAAAATTAGATCATCGACTTAATGTATGCGAGTCAAAGAACATGCATTCCAAAGATCTTTCTTCGTAGAAAACAACTCAGAATCTTGATAAGTTTTAAGCCTCATCCCGTCAGAAAATATCTTGAAAATTTTTAAAAATTTCTCCCTCGTAATACGCGATTTCGGAACAACATTCATTCACAATGAAACTATCCTTCTCATTCTTTACCTGATTTTATTAATTTTGCTGTATGATTGATCAGGCAACCATTGAAAAGATTCATGATGCAGCAGAGATTGTTGATGTTGTGCAGGATTTTGTCACGCTGAAAAAACGTGGGACAAATTATCTGGGGCTGTGTCCCTTCCACAATGAGAAGACTCCCTCTTTCATTGTCTCTCCCGCAAAGGGGATATTCAAATGTTTTGGTTGCGGCAAAGGGGGAAACTCCGTTAACTTTATCATGGAGCATGAGCATTTGATTTATACCGATGCACTCCGATATCTTGCCAGGAAGTTCAATATTCCCATTGCCGAAAAAGAAGAGACTGCCGAAGATCAACGATTACGAGACGAAAGGGAGAGTTTGATGATTGTCTCTGATTTCGCAGGCAAATACTTCTCCCAAATTCTACATAATGATAACGAAGGGCGAAGCATCGGCCTTTCTTACTTCAGACAAAGGGGAGTCCGTGATGACATCATTCAGAAATTCGAATTGGGATATTGCCCCGATCGCAAAGATGCATTCACTCAGGCTGCCCAAAGGCAGGGATACCGAATGGAATTTCTGGAAAAAACAGGACTCACCATCCGCAGAGACGATTGGGTAAGGGATCGATTTGGCGGAAGGATTATTTTCCCGGTTCATAATCTGGCCGGCCGTGTCATTGCTTTTGGTGGAAGAACCCTGAAAAACGATTCCAATACTGCAAAATATTTAAATTCACCGGAGTCCGACATTTATCACAAAAGTCAGGTACTCTATGGCCTCTTCCATGCAAAGCGGGAAATCACCCGTAAAGACAAATGTTTCCTGGTGGAAGGATACGTAGACGTCCTGGCCATGCACCAAGCCGGAATAGAAAACGTAGTTGCATCGTCAGGAACTTCGCTTACCGTTGAGCAGATTCGCTTAATTAAGCGCTTCACGAACAATGTAACCATCCTTTATGACGGAGATGCGGCAGGGATCAAAGCCTCGCTCAGGGGGATCGACCTCGTGCTCGAACAAGGCCTTCACGTTAAGGTCCTTCTTCTTCCAGACGGACACGATCCGGACTCTTTCTCCAGAACAATAAGTTCGTCTCAACTCATCAAATATATCGATGAGAACGAATCCGACTTTATCAAGTTCAAAACAAAATTATTGCTCAGAACGACTCAGAACGATCCGGTTGAACGGGCCCGGCTGGTTTCGAATATTGTCCAATCAATCTCAGTAATTCCGGACGTTATCATCCGGTCCGAATACATCCGCGAATGTAGCAGTCTACTCGATGTTAACGAAGAGATCCTCTATCAGGAGATCCGGAAGCTTAAACAAAAAGAGACAGAGACCCATTATAATAAGACGGTCAGAGAACACAACGCTAAGCCGGCTCCAACTGCGAATACCTCACCTGCTTCAGTAAATCTTTTTGATGCGGAAGAAAAAGCAATCCTTCGCCTTCTGATAAAATATTGGGATTTTCATCTCTTTGAAGAAGAGATCAACCCCAATGAAACCCAGATTATAAAAGTCGGAGAGTATGTATTCCAGGAATTGGAAGGTGACGACTTTGTCTCTTCAAATCCCATCTATCAAAAGATGATTGACGAATTCAAGACTTACGGATGGGAACCCGGATTCGATTGTCAGCGTTATTTTACGAATCACCCTGACAGTAAGATCTGCCAGTTGGCAACAAACCTCCTTGCTGAAAAGTATATCGAGAGTGTGCGTTGGCAGAAAAACGGGAGCTGGATGGAAACCGAAGAAGAAATCTTATTTACCCTTGTTCCGAAATCAATCGAAGAATACAAACTCCGTAAAGCGATGGTGCTTGAACATGACATCTTAAAAGAAATGCAAGCGGCCCAGTCCGATCACAATGAGGATAAAATCATCGAACTTCAGATGAAATGGATGAATTTGAAACAGGTGGTAAAGATCTTGTCCGAATCATTGGGAAGAAGGGCCATTACCCGGTAAAACGGTCTTAAAACATTGCAATCAGAGGAGAATCATAATGTAAAGGTTCTGTCATCTCCTTCCTGTGAAGCATACCTGTTAAACTAAACTCATCATATTTTACTAATTTAGGGGCGCAATAAAAAAAGACGACTATGCACGAATTATTCAACTCAATTTCCGGATGGTACATGGAGCATATCAATTATGGGACAATCACGATGCTAATGGCAATCGAGAGCTCCTTCTTCCCTTTGCCTTCAGAAGTTGTGATCCCTCCGGCTGCATGGAAATCAGCCGCAGGAGAGCTAAGCATCGTACTGGTCGTTTTATGTGGCACTTGCGGAGCTCTTCTAGGCTCCCTGTTTAACTATGCTTTAGGTTACTTTTTAGGCCGTAAACTCATCTATAGCCTT
>JAUZOB010000123.1 GCA_030706665.1 Bacteroidota bacterium | reverse complement strand
TTGCACAAGGAGGCGTTTTTCCGTAATGAGCGCAAGGTTCAAGATTTACATAGAGAGTTGATTTTTTCAACAAATCCTCGTCTTTCACAGAATTAATTGCATTCACTTCCGCATGAGCTTCTCCGAAACGCTGATGGAATCCTTCACCGATAATCTTTCCTTCATGCACGACAACACTTCCCACCATCGGATTAGGTGCAGTAAACCCGGCTCCTAATCGGGCCAGATCCAGACACCTGTGCATAAAGATTTCGTCTATAGTCATATTAAGATAGGGACAATTGAGATGTTCAACATATCTTTGCTAAAAATAACAAAAATATGCAGGAATGTCTATCCTATTTCCGTAAGCGCCTTCAGGAAGTCTATCCTTCGGAGGAGATCGAGGCAATGATTCGAATTATTGCAAAAGATGTATTAGGTCTTTCGGGTGTGCAATATCTGTTAAAAAGAAATGATCCGATACCTGAAGAAAAGCAAAAAGAGATTATTGCAATAGCAGACCGTCTTTTTCAGGGAGAACCGCTTCAATATATATTAGGGACGACAGAATTTTACGGGCTGACATTCCATGTCGAACCCGGATGTCTTATTCCCCGCCCTGAGACAGAAGAGCTTGTCGACCTTATTCTAAAAGAAAACACATCCGAATCTCTTACTATTGTCGATATCGGAACGGGAAGCGGATGCATCGCTGTATCGCTTGCATATAACAAACCGCAATCGAAAGTATTTGCATTTGACATTTCTGATAAAGCATTGCAAATTGCCAGACAGAATGCAACAACCAATGATACTCAGGTTGAATTTCGCAAGATTGACATTCTCACCTGGGATACAATACAAATGGGCGAGAAGTTCGATATCATTGTAAGCAATCCTCCCTATATCAGTCAATCTGAAATTGAACTCATGAATCGGAATGTTATTGACCACGAACCACACCTCGCTCTTTTCGTTCCGAATGAGGATCCGCTCCTTTTTTATCGAAAGATTGCAGAGTTTGCAGCAATTTATCTCAACCCACACGGAAGGCTTTATTTTGAGATCCATGAAGATCGTGGATCTGAGATGCAGGTTCTCCTAACGAGTTTGAATTTCAAAGATATAAGAATACTAAAAGACATCAACGGGAAACAACGAATGGCTGCCTGTGAATTGGACTGATTAAAATCTAAATCAATTATTATTCAGAAATATTCCGGGCCAGGTAAAATTCAGAAAGGAACCAACACCCGAGCCATTCTCATTATTATTTAAACACATTCCAAACTAAGCCTTTACATTAACATTCCAACGAATCTATAGTGTAAATTCAAACTTATTTTATTTAAATTAGTAGTCCGATAGTAGTCTGACAACCAGGCAATAATGATAATTAATCTTTTGAATCATGAAAAGAAGGGATTTTTTTAAGAAGAGCATCGGGGCAAGTGTTTTAGCCGGCGCTACCTTCTCGCTAGGATCTTTAGAACCTCTTATGGCTGCTCCTCCTGCATTGCCTTATGATTTAGTCGCGTTATTAGGTGGACCTCCCGACCTTCTGTTTGACAAAGGGATCGCTGCCCTTGGCGGAATGAAGAAATTCGTAAAGAAAGGACAACGGGTTGTAATTAAACCTAATATCGGATGGGACAAAGCACCTGAATTTGCTGCAAACACAAACCCTCATCTGGTTAAACGCATTGTTCAGCATTGTTTTCAGGCTGGAGCAAAGGAAGTCTTGGTCTTTGATCACACTTGCCATGAATGGACAAAATGTTATCGCAACAGTGGAATTGAAGAAGCGGTTCAATCGGCCGGAGGTAAAATGATTCCAGCACATACAGAATCTTATTACCGGAATGTTACAATAAAAGGAGCGAAACGTCTCACGGAGACTAAAGTTCATGAAGCAATGCTCAATGCAGATGTTTTTATCAATGTTCCTATCCTAAAACACCATAGCTCATCCAAAGCATCCATCGGAATGAAAAACCTTATGGGTGTTGTATGGGATCGTGGATATTACCACAAAAATGACCTAAATCAATGCATTGCAGACTTCATGCTTTTCAAAAGGCCAACTCTGACCGTTGTTGATGCTTATAATGCAATGGTAAAAAACGGCCCGGTAGGTGTTTCGACATCTGATCTTGTGAACCTGAAAGCACTAATTATCGGAGTTGATCCTGTTGCAACAGATGCCGCTGCAATTAAATTCTTAGACAAAAGTCCTCATGACATTGGACACATTCGCATTGCCGCTGAAATGGGAATTGGTCAAATTGACATTGACAAATTAAGAATCAAACGAATTAAAGTATAATGAAAGGATATTTACTTTTAAAGAAAATCAGAGTCTTAATAGCTCTGATTTTTTTTCTAACATTCCTGGTTATTTTCCTGGACTATCGAAATACAATGTCTCCAAAATGGATAGAAGCTCTTGCTTCTTTTCAATTTATTCCTGCTTTGCTTAAAACTATCTCATTGGGACTAACATTTTCATTGGGACTGACAATACTTCTTATACTCGCACTGCTTACCGGGCGGGTATATTGCAGCACAATTTGCCCTTTGGGAATTATGCAGGATCTATTTGCCCGACTTTCTCGTCTTCTCAAAGGGAAAAAATCAACGATCCATTTCAAATACCGGAAACCACTAACATGGATTCGCTATGGAATCCTTGTTTTATCAATTGTCATATTACTATGTGGAAGCTCTCTTGCCTTGAATCTGCTTGACCCATACAGTAATTTCGGCCGAATCACTTCTTATCTGTTTCAACCGTTAGTTCTATTCATCAACAATATTGCTGCAGATGTTCTAAACAGAATGAATAACTTCAGCCTGTATCAGGTGTCAGTTGCTGCCAAGCCACTTCAAATCATTACATGGACAACGATGGTATTCATCGCTGTTTTTGTCTTCGCATTCTTCCGCGGCAGATTATACTGTAATTCAATATGTCCGGTCGGAACTTTGCTGGGATTATTCTCAAAAATCTCATTCTTCAGAATAACAATCGATAATCAAAAATGTACCAAATGTGCAAAATGCATGAAGGTTTGTAAATCAGAGTGCATTAATCTCAAAACACAAAAGGTTGATTTGAGCCGATGTGTCATGTGCATGAATTGTGTATCGGTTTGTCCTGAAAGTGCTGCAAATGTTAAAACTCTTATTTCTCAGAAAAGTGAATCAAAAAAAGAAAGAGAAGAGCTTAGTAAGAGAGAAGAAATGACGGATACTTCCAAAAGAGACTTTGTTACCAATAGCGTTCTATTTACAGCCGGGATCGTTGGACTTAGCCAACTGGCAAAGGCACAGGGAGCTTTAACGGGTCATCAATCGGCCCCACTGAAAGCAAAGAATGCAGTATCGCCTCCGGGCTCAGTCAGCATAGAACGATTCAAAAGCATCTGCACGGCCTGTTCCCTTTGTATTAAAGAATGCCCGAACAATGTCATTCAACCATCCTTTTTAGAGTATGGTTTTACAGGCATGATGTTACCCAGACTGGACTTTCACAGCGGACTTTGCGAATATGGCTGTACCAAATGCACAACCGTTTGTCCAACCGGTGCATTAGAGAAACTAAATCCACAAGAGAAGAACAGAACACAATTGGGAGTTGCACATTTCGTCCATAACAGATGTGTCGTCGTGACTGATGGAACAGACTGCGGTGCCTGCAGCGAACACTGCCCTACTAAAGCAGTCAATATGGTCCCCTGGGGAGACTTATTAATCCCCAAAGTTGACGAATCAATATGCATTGGTTGCGGAGGCTGCGAACACGCCTGTCCGGTAAGACCGGCCCGTGCTATCTTTGTAGAAGGCAACTTAACACATAAACTTGCGAATAAGCCAAAAGAAGAAAAAGTAACTCTTAAGGATACAGAAGAATTCCCCTTCTAAGCATAACCTTTCTCTAAAAGATTTCGAAAAAAGAAGCAGAATGATAACCTGCTTCTTTTTTCGTTCGCTATAAGCTCGGGGAAAAACGACTTTCAATAATTCGATTTAATTGCCTCTTTCCAGAACGCAAAAGATTTTAATCTGACACATAGGTGAATCCCTTATAAATGAATCAGGCATGTATTATCAATAGTTACATCGCTAATATTTTGTAAAAGTCTACTTCAGCTTATTATGTTTTCCGAAGTAATCAACAATAAACTGTCTGCGACGTTGGGGAACAGGGATTTTAGACCCATCTGACATAATCAGCATACTTCCTTCTCTCTTGCTAAATTGGGCTACATACTGCAAATTGACAAGATGTGATTGTTGTACTCTTATAAATCCATAATTACCGAGGAGGTCCTCAATATCCTTTAGCGTTTTACTTACAACAATTGTCTCACCGGAGGTTAAATAAAATGTCGTATAGCTATAATCAGAAGCACAGCGAATAATCGTATTAATACTCACGATGAAAATACTATCAGATGTTTTCAACACCACTTTCTTATCTTTCCCCTGCAGAGTTCTCATATTCTCTAAGAAAGCATTAACCTGAGGCGATTGATTCTCTCCAATTTCTTTAATAGCTTTCTCCATCCCTCTTTTAAATTCTTCCTCGTCAACAGGTTTAAGAATATAATCGATGGCGCAAAATTTAATTGCCTGCATTGCAAACTCATTGTATGCAGTTACAAATATCACTCTGAAATCTTCACCTTTCAGCTCCTGCAACACTTGAAACGCATCCCCGTCACCCAAATTAATATCCATCAGAATAAGGTTTGGCTTCTTCAATTTTATGATATCAATCGCAGAGGACACATTGGACCCAGTTCCTACTACACTAACCTGAGGGAAAGAGTTCATAAGCATCATCGATAAAAGCTCACGACTCGCAGTTTCATCATCAATAATTACAGCACTAATCATATCCATTTTACCCATTTTAATGGCATCCAAAATGTGATTTTAGTTCCATGAACCTCAGGGTTCTGTTCTCCGAGATCAGCAAACTGATATCCAAATTCCCCCTTATACAAACTTCTTACATTCTGCATTCGATCCTCAAACATCTTAAGTCCGAACGAAACATTCATGCTTGGACTTATTTCATTTGGCTTTGCATGAGAGATTCCCGGGCCATTATCTAAAATCTCAATTTGTAAATGATTATCTTCCTTTTTGATAAACACCTCAATATTTCCCCTTTCATCAATTCTGCAAACCCCATGATTTACAGAATTTTCCACAAAAGGTTGAATCATCATCGGAGGCAACATTACCTCTTCAATATCCAGGTCATTATCTCTCTCAATATTGTAATCAAAATCGAAACGCATCTTTTGCAACGCAAGATAACTCTCGAGTGTCTTAAGTTCCTCGGATAGAGTTATCAATTCCTTCCGGGAATTATTTAGAACCGAACGAGTCAGTGTCGCAAATACCCCTAAATAATACGAAGCTTTCTGACCTTCGTTTTTATATGTGAAATTCTGAATCGATACCAGACTATTAAAAATAAAATGAGGATTCATTTGAGATCGTAAAAGTTGCTGTTCCAGAACTGCCTGTTTATGTCGGGTTTTCAACTTTTGGTGATACGACAGAAATGTAATAAGGATTAGGATCATTAAAGAGAGGCCAAATGTAATGAACATATACAGCTGACGACGGCTCAATTCTTCAGATTGCAATAAGCGCTCCTGTCTAAGGCTCTGGATCTGGTGCTCTTTCTTTTCACTATCATATTTATATTGAATTTCGGTCAATAAATCTACATTTCTTTCATGCTGCAGGCTGTCATTACAAAGTGTTGACAATTTATAATATTCCAATGCTTTTTGATAATTCCCATTGCTTTCATAAAGTGATGCAAGCAGATTATATCCTTTCGCCACCAATAATTTATAATGAATGTTTTTTGAGAGTTCAATCCCTTTAGATAAGGTAGCCTGAGATAAATTTTTATTCCCTTCGTGCAGATAAGCATGCCCAAGATCCAAATAAGAGTTTGCAACATTGATTTTATCATATTTCTCTATGAACAACCGACTTGCTTCTTTGAAATAATTAATCGCTTTGGGATAATCACCCAACTGGATATAAACTCTTCCGATAGAACTCATCAAAATCCCCAACTGCTCATTGCTCTTATGCCTTTGAGCTATAGCAATTGCCATTTTGTAAAGTTTTAATGCACCATATGGTTTATTTATTCTTTCGTAAATCAATCCTAAAAATTGACTGGCATGACAAATTTCAGACAGATTATTAGATCTTTTCGCAACATCCAATGCTTCAGAAAGACATTCTCTAGCTTTAGGATACTGTCCCTGCAGAAAGTTAATATATCCGATTCCTGTATTTGAAAAACTAATGCTTCCCAGGAAACGTTGATCTAAAATCTCTTTCTTTTCCGCAATCCGCAAAGCATCAGTAAAATAATTCATGGCATTGATTGTCTTCTCCATTCTGAGAGAAACGCTTCCCAAATAATTCATCGAGATTACAATACTTAATGTATCATGACACAAATGGGCATATTGAAGTGCCATTTCATGATGCATCTTTGCTTTTTTGTAATCACCGGAATTTAATGCGATGCGCCCTAGTATATTATTGCATTGAACGATCCCGTCGATATATCCATATCGAATAGATGCATCGAGTAGTTTTTCAATGTAATACCTCTGAGTAGGTCTCGCACTCTCATACCTAAAGAGATTCATGCCCGAAACTTCTCTTTTCAAATCAGGAAACCGCACCTCCCGGTTAAAAAGCGAATCGCCGAGACTTGTCGAATTATCAGCATAAGAAGAATACGAGTAACAGAAAAATGTTATCACCCATATCAATCTCACCACTTTACATTGCCACAAGTTTCCCGGTTGAATCATATTCTCTTCAAAAGCTAATCCTTAAACAAAAATAACTATTATTAAATAAAAGTTTCATCAACACATAGCAAAAGAAACGAACATTAGTCAATTATCAGGTTATCAGCACGCATTAATCCAATATACTTTTATCAATCTATACAATAACATTGTCATCACACAACAATCAAGACATTAATGATCATCACATGACATCCCATGAAACGAACATGAATAAGCTGGCTAATAAGCCTTAAGCATGTGATATTTTATTTTCATCTCTAAAAGAATCAAATGAAGGAAGATCAATAAAAAAAGTAGTCCCTTGGTTCTGGGATGTAATAAATCCTATTTTACCATTAAAGTTTTCAATTATACTTTTTGATATCGCGAGTCCCAGACCCATTCCACTTGACTTCGTTGTAAAATTCGGACGGAAAAGTTTCTCCCGCAACTCTTCAGGAACTCCGGGACCATTATCCATTACTTCCAAAATCACCCGATCATCGTTTCTTTTGATTGTAACTTCCACCTTCCCCTTTCTATTTTTAGGAATTGCCTGGATTGCATTCTTCACAAGATTAATCAAAACCCTGGTAATCTGTTCCCGATCGACATATACATGATCATCCGATTGAGCCCTATTTAGAAATAAGAACTCTACAGAAGCCGTATTTTCAAATAGCCCCAGCACCTCATTAACTCTTTCCTCAAGCGACACAGATTCCATATGAGGTTTGGGAGTCTTTGCAAAATTTGAAAAAGAAGAAGCAATCGAAGATAATGTATCAATCTGCTCGATTAAAGTTTTGGTCACCCGATTAAAGTACGCATCATAATCAGGCAATTGTTCTTTCTTTGCCCGCTGCAGGTATTGTATATTTAACTTCATCGGAGTAAGAGGATTTTTAATCTCATGAGCAATCTGGCGAGCCATCTCCCTCCAGGCAGATTCACGCTCTGATTGAGCCAATCGATCGGCACTTACAGCAAGCTCTTCTACTTTCCGATTGTATTCTTTAACAATACTGCCTATTTCATCATTCCCTTCATAACTGATCGGTTCATTCTTCTTCCCAAGTTGAATTGTCCTCAACTTATCTCTCACCAGCACCAACGGACGTGTAACCTGATTCGAGATTACAACTGCAATAAGAATACTGGCCAGAATCATGAATACGTAGATATTGATAAAAGCCACGACAAAAGTAGAGACCTCCTGCTTCATTTTGTCTTCTTTGACAAAATAAGGAAGATTGATATAAGCCAAAGGCTGCTCTCTGTCATTCAGTAAAGGAATGTAAGCCGACATATATTCAAGCCCGCCAATCTTCTCCGGCTGAATATATCGCATCTGGTCTTTATAAGCCAGCTCGGAATATGCTTCCGCACTCATTTTACGGGATAACAGTCCCTTTCTGAAAATCTCCGGACGGGAAGAAGCCAGTAAGTTCCCATCAAGATCATATAAATTAATGTCCGTAGAAAAAATCTCCGACAACCGAAACAATTCAGTCTCCCGTAGCATCTGCAGATAAGAACCATTAATGCTGTCAAGCCCTGTAACCTGAGTTTCAAGAACAGACAATACGGATTGTAGTTTATCTCCCAGATCGTCCTGACGACGAACTCTATAATCTCTAACATTATAAAAGATCGTTCCAATCGCTACAAACACCAACGAAACCAGCATGGTCGACACCAAAGCGATTTGAATCTTCTGCTTTAGGCCCGGCGGTGATTTACGTCGTCTAACATTAAAGAATGAAAGTCCTAATGAAAAAAGGAAGAAGAACACAAAGATATAAGGGAATGAAACCAGATAATCTATCGCCTGGACTTTAGGCCGGCTGACTACGATTATATTTGAACCTTTCAACCGGTACAAATAATGTTCATAGTTATTCATTTCAAAAAAATTCGAGACCCCTGCCTTATCAAGATATACTTTGGGAGACAGGATATACTGAAACTTCCCTCTACGATCAACCAGTTTCCCATCATAGAACTTAGCAGAAGAAAAACGCTCAAGATTTTTAGATCTTGTCACCTTTTCATCCAGTAAAAGTTCGGGGAATCCGATCCCCTCCGACAATATTCTTGAATTTAGTTCAACATAGAGCGTCCTTCCTCTCGGAGGAATATCTTTAAAGAAAAAGCGACCGAAATAACAGATCCTGCCATTCATGCGTTCAAGCAGGTAAAAGTTGGTTCCGGGAATTCGAACCCCCTTGGTACGGAT
>JAUZOB010000122.1 GCA_030706665.1 Bacteroidota bacterium | reverse complement strand
TATCCTTGTGACGTGTGGCCAATTCAACAATGTCCGCGGGTTTCATCTTTCGGGTATAATATGCATTTTCTCCCGAATGTTGAGAAATTGTATAGTTCTGACAAAAGCTGCATCGAAGATTACATCCGTTGGTCCCGAATGACAGAATCTGCCGGCCAGGATAAAAATGAAATAGTGGTTTTTTTTCTATCGGATCGATTGCCAGAGAGGCAACTTTCCCAAAGACTTCAGTATACAAGACGCCCTCAATATTTATCCGAACCTTGCATATTCCTCTCTGGTCGTTTGAAAGACGACAGTGATGAGGGCAAAGCATGCATTCAACCTTGTGATTGCTTAGCTTTTTATAGTAAAGGGCTTCGTTTTGCATGGCTTGATTATTTGAACTTTTTATCTAAAGTTATTCATATTTACGATCAATGTTTTTTTCGGTTCTGAAATTTTCAGGACAAATAAGTCTGATTATTTTTGTATGTGAAAATCAGGTTTATGAAGTCGTTGCAGAAGCTATTAATGCAGGAGTCTTTTAGTCGGGAAGAAATTGTCCGATTGCTTTCTTTGGAAGGGGAAGAGAAAAAGGAATTGTTTCTTCGTTCCAGAACCGTAAAACTTACAAGAGTCGGGAATAAGGTTTATTTCCGAGGATTGATAGAGTTTTCGAATATCTGTGCTAAGGACTGTCTTTATTGTGGAATTCGTTCTTCGAATACGAAAGTCGTGCGGTATTTTGCAACCGATGATCAGATTCTGGATGCTGCACGTTTTGCTTTTCAAAATCAATATTCCTCTGTGGTACTTCAGAGCGGCGAGCTTTCAACTCCTGCTTTCATTGATCGTGTTGATAATCTGCTAAAAAAGATCAAAGCACTTTCTGATGGAAAGTTAGGAATTACACTTTCCTGTGGGGAGCAGACTGAGAATACTTACCAAAGATGGCTTGATAGTGGCGCCCATCGTTATCTTCTTCGAATTGAAACATCTAATAAGTCATTGTATGAGAAGATCCATCCGAAGAATGAAATACATCGTTTTGAAAAAAGGCTGGAAGCATTGAACTCGCTTCGTCGCTGTGGATATCAGGTTGGCTCAGGGATGATGATTGGTCTCCCGTTTCAGACATTGGAAGACATGGCAGATGATTTGCTCTTTTTGCAAAAGATAGATGTCGATATGGTTGGTATGGGCCCTTACATAGAGCATGAAGATACTCCTCTGATAGAATATCGACACCTGTTGAGTCCCCGGGCCGAACGATTTGATTTGGCTCTGAAAATGATTGCTGTTTTGAGGCTGATGATGCCTGATATAAATATTGCGGCTGCGACTGCGTTGCAGGCTATTGATCCTGTCGGTCGGGAGAAAGCAGTACAAATTGGGGCTAATGTGATTATGCCGAATCTTACCCCTTGTGAATACCGTGAAGAGTACAAGCTTTATGAGAATAAGCCTTGTCTGGATGAAGATGCCGAGGCTTGTAAAAGCTGTTTGGAGGCAAGGATTTCAATGAGTGGCGATGAAATTGGCTATGGCGAATGGGGGGATTCCAGACATTTTGCCCGAAGGAAGAATAAGAAAAAGTAGATATATCGGATATCTGAAAATATATTCCTGTTATTTGTTGAAAACCAGTATATTTAAGACTGTCTCTCGTAATGATGCGCATAATTGTCTCGCATGTGACAAAAACGCATGAATTCAAATATCAAATCAAGCGAAAGGATTATCCCATCCGGTCAAGTTATTTCGCCTGATTTAATATTTGGTTAAAAGCCCTAGCTCAATTTTTCTTCTTTGCCCTTTTGTGAGAGATTATTCATTTAGTTCCTTTCGGAACTGGTTCGGGAAAATAATTTGTTCTGCGTATTAAATGATGTTGTTCTTAAGGGTACTGTGCGTGCAATTTGAAGAACAAGTTGTAGCGCTTTTCTATTTTTTAGTGTTTTCTTTCAATATATCACGAATTTCAGTAAGTAAATTTTCTTCTTTCGTTGGTTCAGGAGGTGTAGGAGCCGGTTGTGGTGTTCCTTTTTCAGCTCTCAACTGATTCATGAGTCGGATCATCATGAAGATTGCAAAAGCAATGATGAGAAAATCAATAAGGGTCTGAATAAAGTTCCCATAGTTAATAGAGACTGCCGGAGCTAGAATCTTACCTGCTTCACTGACAATTTGGTGTTTTAACTCTATTTTTAGATCTGAAAAATTCATTCCTCCAAGAAGTAATCCAATGGGGGGCATTAAAATGTCATTCACCAGTGAGGAGATAATTTTTCCGATTGCACCACCAATAATGATACCTACAGCCATATCGACCATATTCCCGCGCATGGCAAAATCCTTAAATTCTTTAATGATTTTCATGTTTCAATGATTTTGGGTTCAACTGAAAATTAAATTTATTCTTGCATTTTTTTATAATACGGACAAGTCTCATGAATGTCATAAAAAAGTATTGAAATGTTATAAAAACTGTCATTTCGACAGCAGGAATTAATTGGCACGAGGTTTGAAAAAGTATGCATTGTAAATAAAATGTCGAATCAAAAAAGTGATAGCGATATGCAAAAAGGAAAAATTGGCGTAACAAGTGAGAACCTGTTCCCGATTATTAAAAAGTTTCTCTATTCTGATCATGATATCTTCTTAAGAGAAATCGTTTCTAATGCTGTAGATGCAACCCAGAAATTAAAAACATTGGCTGCAGTCGGGCAATATAAAGGGAATGTTGAAAATCTTAAAGTAAGTGTAAGTTTTGACAAAGAAGCAAAAACACTTACGATTTCGGATAATGGAATCGGTATGACTGCCGAAGAGATTGATCAGTACATCAATCAAATCGCTTTCTCTGGCGCAAATGAGTTTGTGGAGAAGTATAAGAATGATGCAAATGCAATTATAGGGCACTTCGGATTAGGCTTTTATTCTTCTTTCATGATCAGTGAAAGAGTTGAAATTATTTCTCGTTCATACAAAGAGGGTGCTCAGGCTGTTCGTTGGGAATGTGATGGAAGTCCTGATTATGTTATTGAAGATGCCGATCGTGATTCAGTAGGAACTGATATCATTATGCATGTGAATGAAGATTCTGTAGAATTCCTTGAAGAAAACAAGATCAATGATATTCTGAATAAATACTGTAAATTCCTTCCTATTCCGGTAATATTCGGAAAGAAAAAGGAATGGAAAGATGGTACTTATGTCGAGGGAACAGAAGACAATCAAATTAACGATACCAATCCTGCATGGACTCGCAAGCCAGCGGATTTAAAAGATGAAGATTATAAAAGCTTCTATCACCAGCTTTATCCGGTTGGCGATGAACCGCTGTTTAATATTCATCTGAATGTTGATTATCCGTTCAATCTTACCGGTATTCTTTATTTTCCTAAATTGAAGAATACGATTGAAATCCAGAAGAATAAAATTCAGCTTTACAGCAATCAGGTATTTGTCACTGACTCTGTTGAAGGAGTTGTTCCTGAATTCTTAACTCTTTTACATGGTGTTCTTGATTCACCGGATATCCCGCTTAACGTATCTCGTTCATATCTTCAGGGAGACAGCAATGTGAAGAAGATTTCAAGTCACATTACCAAGAAAGTCGCTGACCGTTTGAATCAGATCTTTAAAGAAAGCCGTTCTGATTTTGAAAACAAATGGGATGATTTGAAGATTTTTATTGAATATGGAATGCTTACCGAAGAAAAGTTTTATGAAAAGGCTCAGAATTTCTTCCTTTTCAAGAATACTGACGGAAAGTGCTTTACCATTGAAGAATATGAAAAACTGATCAAAGAAAATCAGACTGATAAGGATAAAAAGGTTGTCCATCTGTATGCTAGCAATGTAGAAGAACAATTCAGCTTTATTCGTATTGCAAAAGATAAAGGATATGATGTATTGTTGATGGATGAAGTGCTGTCTACTCCGCTCATCAATATGTTTGAAGAAAAATTCAAAGACAGCCGGTTTGTTCGGGTGGATTCTGATGTGATTGAAAAGATTATTCGCAAAGAAGACAATGAGGCTAATAAACTGGATCCGGAGAAGAGTGGAGAGTTGACCTCTTTATTCCAGGGAGTTGTTCCTGAAGGCAAAGGGCATTACCTGATTGATTTTGAAAGTTTAGGAGAAAATGGCAGTCCAATGGTAATAACCCGTGATGAGTTCATGCGTCGTATGAAAGACATGAGCAAGATGCAGGCAGGGATGAGTTTTTATGGAGAGCTACCTGATAGCTATCATTTAGTGGTTAACATTGATCATCCATTGGTGAAGAATGTCATTAAAGACAAAGAAGAAAAAATCGATGGTCAATTGAAAGCTTTGAATACTTCGATCTCTGAATTGTCAAAACAGAAAGAAGAGATCGAAAAGGTTACTAAGGATAAGAAAGACGAGGAAATTTCTCAAGTAGAAAAAGACACTCTATCTGATGTCGAAAAACAATTAGATGATGTCAAAAATCAGAAGATTGAGAAGCTTAAGGGATATGGGAAAGAAAATAAACTAGCCCGCCAACTTGTAGATCTTGCCCTTCTCGCTAATGGTTTATTGAAAGGTGAGGATCTTGATCGTTTTGTAAATCGTAGTCTTGAATTGATCAAAAATTAACGGATCAGACAGTTTTACAGATAAATGAAAAAGATCCGAATACCGGATTGATCCCTGATTCTGTAAAAATTAGATAATATAATATCCAAGCTCTTGTTTGAATTTCCCTAATGATAAGGGATTCAAATGAGAGCTTTTTATTTTGGTGGAGACTGTAATTTCAACTCGGTCTAAAGGTGAAAAATCTGAATCCCTTTTAGGATCGTTTTTTTGAGATCCCAAAAAAGATCGGAATGGAAAATACTTTATCCGCTTTTTTGCTTTCATCTTAACATGTCTTAACTTGCTGTGCTCAATTAAAAAAGTACCTGTATGAAAAGGAATCGTCACATCTCAATATTTCTGGTTTGCTTTTTTGTGCTATCGTTAACGGCAACCTCTTTTTCACAGAATGCTCTTGATTATGTCGATCCGAATATCGGAGGGGTAGGACATTTGTTGCAGCCAACACGTCCGACCGTTCATTTGCCAAACCAGATGGTCCGGGTATATCCGGTAAGGAATGATTATATTGACGATCAAATACGGTTTTTCCCTTTAAATGTTATTTCTCACCGGTCGGGAGAGATGTTTGGAATAATGCCTGTTTCAGGAGAAGTTCATCCTTCTCAATGGTTTAGTGGCTCGGAATATGATCATGATCAGGAGACTGCTACTCCTTATTACTATCAGGTTTTATTGGAAAATGACAATATAAACGTTGAATATTCACCCGGAAGCAAAGGTGGATGTTTCCGCTTTTCTTTTCCGGCAGGGGGAAAAGAAAATATATTGCTATCTGTTCTGCAAAATGGAAAGTTGAAAGTTTCCGGCTCGGCAGTTGAAGGGACAGAATCGTTTAATTCAATGCAGGCCTGGTTCTATGGAGAGTTTTCGGAAGAAGGAGTGGCACAGATTGTTAAAGATCAAAAAATAGAATTAGGAAATCAGACTGAAGGAAGTCAATGCAAAGTTATCCTTTCATTTGATGCTGCAAAAGGGAAAAAATTAGAGTTCAGATATGCCATCTCTTATATTGGACCGGAGCAGGCTCGGGTGAATTTCCATTATGATATTTCAAAAGAATCATTTGATCAAATAGCCCAAAAAGCTAAAAAGATTTGGCAACAAGCATTAGATAAGATTGAGGTTTCGGGAGGAGATGATGCACAAAGGCGAACTTTCTATACTGCATTGTATCGTTGTTATGAGCGCATGGTTAACATTAACGAATATGGTCAATACTATAGTGGATTCGACGGAAGGGTTCATCAGGCGAATCGTGATTTTTATGTAGATGACTGGAGTTGGGATACCCATTTAGCTCTTCATCCTTTGCGTGTGATACTTGATCCTAAAATCGAATCAGATATGATTCAGTCTTATGTTTCGATGTATGAGCAGACGTCATGGATGCCTTCTTTCCCTTTGTTGTGGGGTGATAATCCTTGCATGACAGGAAACCATGCAGCAGCAATAATTGCTGATGCATGGTTTAAAGGGGTGAGAAATTTCGATGTTGTAAAAGCATATGAAGGATTGCGACGGAATGCAACCGAGGCTACAATGTTACCATGGCGTAACGGTAAAATGTGTCGTCTGGATTCATTTTATGTAGACCATGGATACTATCCTGCATTGAAACCCGGAGAAAAGGAGACAGAAGAGATGGTTCATGGATTTGAAAAACGTCAGGCTGTTTCTTTAACACTGACTCAAAGTTTTGATGATTGGAATCTCGCTCGCCTTGCAAAGGAGATGGGGCACCAAGATGATTATTCTAAGTTTTTAAAGCGTTCGGCTTATTATAAAAATGTGTATAATCAGGAAAAAGGGTTCATGTGGCCACGGACGGAAGATGGTAAATGGATAGAGAATTTTGATCCTAAATTCTCAGGAGGCCCCGGAGGTCGTGATTATTTTACGGAGTGCAATGCGTGGACCTATAATTGGTATGTACAACATGATATTCCCGGGTTAATTAATCTGATGGGTGGTCGGACTGCTTTTATCTCTAAACTGGATCAACTATTTCGCGAAGGACTCGATCGAAGTAAATATGAATATTGGGCTAAGTTTCCTGATGCAACTGGATTGGTTGGACAGTATGTAATGGGGAATGAGCCAAGTTTTCATATCCCATATTTGTATGATTATGCCGGAGCGCCTTGGAAAACTCAGAAGCGGATACGTATGCTGATGGATACCTGGTTTATGGATAACATTTTCGGAATCTGCGGAGATGAGGATGGAGGTGGAATGTCGGCATTCTATGTCTTCTCTGCAATGGGATTTTATCCGGTAACGCCGGGATATCCGATCTATGCTATCGGAAGCCCGCTATTTGAGAAGGTGACCATTCATCTTGAAGGAGGGAAAATCTTTACAGTAAAGGCCAATAAATGCTCCCGGGTTAATAAATATATCCAATCGGCACTATTGAATGGGAAGCCCTTGAATAAACCTTGGTTTACACATGAAGAATTGCGTAAGGGAGGAGTTTTGGAACTTCAGATGGGACCTCGTCCGAATAAGAACTGGGGAACAGATCTTTCAGCTTCCCCTAAATTCTGAGAAAAATTGAGATAGATCGGATGCTTAGCATGCATGTACGGAACTCAAGCAGTGGTCAATAATTGTCGATGCATGATTTAGAAACTTTGATGTAGTGAAAACAGATCAAATAGAAGTTTAATAATCTGTAAAGAGCAGGATGCGGTGCCTTGTGTTATTACTGTTTTCCCATCGTGGAATAATCCGGCTATGCCATTTCTTAAATTAACGGGAATAGTCTTTCTAATTTTAATTGCCAATTAAAATTGAATTGATCCCTGAGATGGAATCATCTTTTGCAAATGATTGAATTTACTTCTTGTTGGAAAGAAAAGATTTGATTCGTACAAGAAAGATGGTTGTTGTGCAATCTATTCCTCAATATTATGCCTGTGAGACAGATTGGAACGAATGAATAATCCCATTAGACTCTCAGTGTCCATGTTCTTAACTTTGTACTCTAAAATACTTTGACCTGTATTGGCCGGATTATTGCCACCACCCAAAGGCCACTTACTTTTGGTGTTCAAAATTTTTATGCCGGACTCATTGGCAACTTCCAAACCAAAATCAGTACAGTTATTCTTGTTCAGATGGTATCTTCGTTTATCGTATTTCTTTACTATTTGCATTATTTTTTCAAACCGTCTGCGCGTGATGAATTTCCCCACTATTTCATCCCAGTCATGGAGTTCGTCGTTTTTAAAGAACGAAGAGGAACCGGGATGTAACGGTGTTGCTGATAATAGATTGTCTTTATTCGGATAGAAACCGAATGTGCGTGAAACGCTACTCGAGTCGGCATTAAATTTAATCATCGTTATAAATACGTGCCCAACCTTAACAATCCGGGTGAAAGGATTTCGTTTTCCGGCAATAGGTTGCTTTACATGGACAATTAATCCATATGCCACTGCTGATTTTCCATCATTAAATGGCTCAGTTATATCACTGTCTCTGATTGGCTGTGATATGTCATCAATCTTGCTATAGTCGATTGTTGAGTCATTTTTCAAGATGGTGTCATCATTGAAAATCGCTGAGAGTAATTTGATCGAATCCGGAGAAGAAACGAATGTCGGGTTGGTTGTGAGCGTTCTGGTTAGCTGCAGGGGGATAATTTGTAAGGTAGAATCTTTTATGGCTCGGGAAACTCGGTGATGCTTTCGGTGAATGAAAACAGGTTCATCATATTGAGGAGTGGTTCTGTAAAAATACTTTAATGCAAGAGGGTATTGTTTCATTCGGACAAAAACAGTTGCCAAATCATGATAGATTTTAGATGTAAATCTGTTGTCCTGAATTGTGTCTTTTAATTTTAAGGATCGGACTAAATGAGAAAGTGCTCGGTGATAACTTCCGCGTGTCATATAAGCATCACCCAAGTTCAGCAGTGCTAAAGCTTCACCTCTTGGGTCATGGTGTTGTAATGCCAGTATTAATGCACTATTCGCATATTTTACGGCGATGTCCGGCTTTCTTAATGCGATGTATTTTAAACAAAGTTGATTTAGTCGGTTAATATGACTGATTGAAGCATAAGATAAAGGTATTTTTTGTGTGGTATTGTCAATTATTGCAGGTTGTGCATGCAATGAAGTCCCTGTAACGATTAACAGGGTACAGAATAACAATATTGCCTTTATCGGTTTCACCAGATATATTCTTTATAAACCAAAATTGTTTTTATAAGATTCTAAAACGAATTGGTCGACCCAATGATAAAATTGTAATGCCTCTTTTTCGTTTATTCCATCTTTTCTCCATCTTGTGATGTATTTCTCGGATTCGGACACAATTTGATCCTCAATGGGTACTATTTTCTGATAAATTCCATTTCGATCTTTTGATAACAATGCTGCCAGATTTAAATAGTCATATCCGTTTTCTTTTTCAATTGGGAAAAGCTGTTTCTTTAAAATGAGTGTTATT
>JAUZOB010000121.1 GCA_030706665.1 Bacteroidota bacterium | reverse complement strand
CAGCAATGGAATCTTTCCTTCTCGGTCTAAAAGATGGCAGATTGACGTCATTCTTCCAACCTGCTACAGATAATACCTTATATCCTGAACATCCGGCTTATCCATACAAAGGGATCCGCAGTGGGGCTTATTTGGATTCTAAAGACCAGAGACTTGCTTTCTCTAAGATTGCTGACAGCTTCAATTCTGTAACAACCAGAAGATATATAACAGCTGCCGAAGTTTATTTCCTGAAAGCCGAAGCCGCTCTTAGAGGTTGGACAGGCGCTGGCGATGCCAAAGCCAATTATGAAACCGGAGTTAAACTATCTTTTACTGATTGGGGCGCAACCGGAGCTGATGCTTATCTTACCGATGCCACCAGCAAGCCGATCGATTACATAGATCCTAAGGATGCAAGAAACAACTTTACCTCACGTTCTACAATTACGGTTGCATGGAATGAAGCAGATGCTCCGGAATTGAAGTTGGAAAAGATCATTACTCAGAAATGGATCAATAATTTCACTAATTCATTGGAAGCTTGGGTCGACTTCAGAAGAACAGGTTATCCGAAGTTGCCTTACAATGCGAAGAATGATAGCAATGCCGATTGGGGAGTTATCGCACCAAACGACTTTATCAAGAGAATGCCATTTGTCAATTCTGAAAGAATAGGTAATGCCGCTGGTGTTGCAGATGCTGTTTCAAAAATGGGAACTGGCGCAAAAGACGATATTGCAACTCGCTTATGGTGGGATACAGGTGGATCAAACTTCTAAACCTGTTTAAACCTTATTAGAAGAGGCTGTCTTTTTAGACAGCCTCTTCTTTTTATTATTATAGATGATGTAAAAAATTCCTTGAAATAGCAGTCTACAATCTACTTTTGATTTTCTTTGATTCTTCTTCAAATCCAGGTTTGTCTAACAAGGCAAACATGTTCTTTTTGTATGCTTCAACACCAGGCTGATCAAAAGGATTTACTCCTAATAGATATCCACTGATTCCGCATGCTTTTTCAAAGAAGTAAATTAATTGGCCAATGTAGTATTCGTTTAATAGAGGAAGTTCAATCTTAATATTTGGAACACCTCCATCAACATGAGCTAACATAGTTCCCAATTCTGCCATTTTATTGACTTCGTCGATACGTTTGCCAGCAAGGAAGTTTAATTTGTCAAGATTTGCGTCATCCTTCGGAACGCAAAGTTCACGATCAGGAGATTTTACAGAAATAACAGTCTCGAACAGATGACGTTCTCCTTCCTGTATGTATTGTCCCATTGAGTGAAGATCTGAAGTAAAATCAACACTTGCGGGGAAGATTCCTTTTCCTTTCTTTCCTTCGCTCTCACCGTAAAGCTGTTTCCACCATTCGGCAAAGAAATGAAGTTTAGGATTGAAGTTGACAAGAATTTCAACCTTCTTGTTGTTTTCGTATAATGCGTTTCGGGCAGCAGCATATTGAGCAGCCAGATTTTCTTCGAATGGCACGTTTGGAGCGGTAGCTGCTTCCATATCCTGAGCACCTTTGACCATTGCGCGGATATCAAAGCCTGCTGCAGCAATTGCGACTAATCCTACTGGAGTCAAAACAGAATATCGACCGCCAATATTGTCCGGAATTACAAAAGTTTTATATCCTTCGATAGTTGCAAGAGTACGAAGTGCTCCTTTCTTTTCGTCTGTAATCGCGATAATACGGTCTTTAGCTTCTGTTTTTCCATATTTCTCTTCGATATCTTGCTTCAGAAGACGAAACGCAATTGCAGGTTCAGTTGTAGTTCCTGATTTAGAAATTACGGCAAGGGCATATTCTTTTACTTTCAATAATTCGCGAAGCTCATAAAGGTAGTCTTCTCCGATGTTTTGTCCTGCAAACAGAACCAATGGATTTCCGCTATTTCCTTTAAGAGCTGCAAAGTTATCAGATAAAGCATCGATAACTGCTTTTGCACCCAGATAAGAACCTCCGATTCCGATAACAATGAAAAGGTCGAGTTTCTTTGCCTTAAGTTTTGCAACTGTCGATTCAACTTCACTAAGTTCATTTTCGCCAATTGAAGAGGGAAGTTCTACCCATCCCAGAAAATCATTCCCTTTTCCTGTTTTCTCGGTTAGAGCTACATTACTTTTTTCAGCTTCATCTTTTTTATTTATGACCGGTTTTTCACCGATGAAGCTGTATGTTTTGTCCAGATTAAGTTTTATCTTTTCCATACTATAATTAGTTTATCTCAAGTTCTCAGACAGAAGCCGGATTTCAATTGCCGGCGAAATATTTTCATACAGAATATTGTAAACAGCGTCGTTAATTGGCATGTTAACATTGTATTGGGTGTTAATTTCCCGAATACATTTTACTGCATAATATCCTTCGGCAACCATGTGCATTTCAAGTTGGGCTGATCGAACAGAGTAGCCTTTCCCGATCATTGTACCAAAAGTACGATTTCGACTGAATTGAGAATATGCAGTTACCAGAAGATCTCCAAGATATGCAGAACTTTTAATATCACGATCGATGGGATGGACCGTATCAACAAATCGTTTGATTTCCTGAATTGCATTAGAGACTAATACTGCCTGAAAGTTGTCTCCGTAACGGAGTCCATGACATATTCCTGCAGCAATCGCAATTACGTTTTTAATTACGGAGGCATATTCTGTACCCCATATATCGTCTGAGATATGAGTGCGAATATACGAGGTCTCCAGTTTAAAGGCAAAAGCTCTTGCCTTTTTCATATCCGGACATGCAATAGTCAAATATGATAAACGTTCAAGTGCTACTTCCTCTGCGTGGCAAGGTCCTGCAATTACGCCGATAGATTCATAAGGAACGTGATAAAATTTATTGAAAAATTCACCGATAATCAGGTTGTCTTCCGGAACGATTCCCTTTATTGCAGAGACGATGAATTTATCGCGAATATCCACAGTCAGATGCTGAAGCGATTCTTTGAGAAATGCTGAAGGAATAGCAAATATAAGGATGTCTGAATTTTCAGCTACTTCGTTAATGTCAGAATAGAAATTTATTCTGTCAGTATCAAATTCAACGCCTCGAAGGTAATTGGGATTATGGCCAAATTTCTTAAAGAACTCAACATTGTCAGGGTTACGGATAAACCAATTGAGATTCTCAATGTTAACCATAAGCATTTTGGCAATTGCGGTTGCCCAACTGCCACTACCCACTACTGCTATTTTTGATTTACTTAGCATCTTAATTGATTATGAGAGCCAATTAGTCACTTCTTCAGAAGTTGGATTGGTTAAACCCAGCTTATTCTTCTTATTAAAACCACAAAGGTCATTAAAAAGCTTCCCTGGTTTTACCTCTTTGAGTTTCTCAATTTTCTTGAATCCCATTTTTTGTAACACTTCAATCCATTCTTCAGAGATGCCAAGTTCCTTAAATTTTTCTATCGGATCGGCTTCATTTTTCTTTTCCGGTTTCATTTGAGGAAAGAAGAGAACATCTTGTACTGAACTTTGATCTGTCATAAACATAGTTAAGCGGTCAATTCCGATGCCCATTCCGGAGGTTGGAGGCATCCCATATTCCAGAGCGCGAACGAAATCTTGATCGATAAACATCGCTTCATCGTCTCCTTTTTCAGAGAGTCTTAACTGATCTTGGAATCGTTCGAGCTGATCGATTGGATCATTTAGTTCTGAATAGGCATTACAAATCTCTTTTCCGTTAACCATTAATTCAAAACGTTCTGTCAAACCCGGTTTGCTACGATGTGCTTTTGTTAAAGGCGACATCTCCACCGGATAGTCAATAATGAATGTCGGTTGAATGAAATTATGCTCGCATTTTTCTCCAAATATTTCATCTATGAGTTTCCCTTTACCCATTGATGGGTTGTGCTCAATTTCCAATGCATCACAAACCTTTCTGAGTTGGTCTTCGTCCATACCCGAGATGTCATAGCCTGTATATTCTTTGATTGCATCGTACATTGTAAGTCGGCGGAAGGGAGCTTTATAATTAATGATGTTGTCTCCGAGCTGAACTTGTGTTGTTCCATGCAAAGCCAAAGCAACGCGTTCAAGCATCTTTTCGGTAAAATCCATCATCCAGTTGTAATCCTTATAAGCGATATAGATTTCCATTACAGTAAACTCAGGATTATGGGTACGGTCCATGCCTTCGTTCCGGAAATCTTTGCCAAATTCGTATACTCCCTCAAAACCTCCGACAATGAGTCTTTTTAAATATAACTCGTTTGCGATTCGAAGATAAAGGGGAATGTTTAGCGCATTATGATGTGTTATAAACGGACGGGCTGTAGCTCCACCGGGGATAGACTGAAGAATAGGTGTTTCAACTTCAAGATACCCCATCTCATTAAACATTTCGCGCATGGTATTGATAATTTTTGTGCGCTTTAGAAAGGTTTCTCTGATTTGAGGATTTACGATGAGGTCGACATAGCGCATCCGATATCTTTGCTCCGGATCTGTAAAGGCATCAAATAATTTCCCGTCTTTTTCTTTTACGATCGGAAGGGGACGCAATGATTTGCAAAGTAATTTTAATTCTTTAACATGAATGGAGATTTCACCCATCTGGGTTATGAATACATAACCTTTAACACCAATAATATCTCCGATGTCGAATAGTTTCTTAAATACTTCGTTGTATAGTGTTTTGTCTTCACCCGGACAGATTTCGTCACGATTAATGTAAAGTTGAATTCTGCCTGTTTGATCCTGAATTTCTGCAAAAGAGGCTTTACCCATTATGCGCTGGCTCATAAGACGACCTGCGATTGCTACATTTTGGTAGTTCCCTTTTTCCTGGTCAAAGTTATTTTTGATTGCAGTGGTACTTGCGTTTACTGTAAATTCTGCTGCTGGATATGCTTCAATACCCAATTCGTTGAGTCTCCGGAGAGAATTTCTCCTGATAATCTCCTGTTCACTTAGCTCTAAAATGCTCATTTTTAATAGACAATTTAATTCTTCCAGGGAAAATTTTTGCAAAGATAAGAAAGAAATACTGAATTAGTCTGAGGAATGGATTAAAAGGAGTTTAAAACTGAGCGTATTATAGTTGGATGGGAATATTGTTAAGCGAGAAGGTGCTTTTTGTATGGGAGAAATAAAATTTGAAATGAGACAATTAGATTTTTATTAAATCTCTGATTTTGAAATGCAGGGACCCTTTGTTTATACGTGAGGTGTATTTAGCATTGAAATAAATTTTAATAAACCTGTCCTTTTGCTATCTTTGAACAATTTGAGTCAAGAGAAGAGAAAGCAGGATATATGGAGAAAGTCTGGAATTTTAAAGAGCCCGGTGATCCTACAGATGTTAAGCACCTGTCGGCAGCTTTAAATGTCGATATGGTTATTGCCAACCTGCTTGTTCAGAGAGGTATTCGTAGTTTCGAAGATGCAAGAGCTTTTTTTCGTCCCAATCTGTCCGATCTTCACGATCCCTTCTTAATGAAGGATATGGATAAAGCGGTCGAACGTCTGGAGCAGGCGATTAATGTACAGGAAAAAGTAATGATCTATGGTGATTATGATGTTGACGGAACAACATCAGTAGCCATGATGTATCTTTTCCTGAAGGATAGAATTTCTGATCTGGAATTCTATATCCCGGACCGTTATTCTGAAGGATATGGTATTTCACGACAGAGCATAGACTATGCGGTCGAACAAAAAGTAACCCTGATTATAGCACTGGATTGTGGAATTAAGGCAATTGAACGTGTCGATTTAGCCAATCAACAAGGTATTGATTTTATTATTTGTGATCATCATAATCCTGATGCCGAAATTCCAAAGGCAATTGCCGTTTTGGATCCTAAACGCATCGACTGTGAGTATCCTTATAAGGAACTATCCGGATGTGGCGTGGGATTTAAATTTCTTCAGGCATATTCCATTAAGAATGACATTCCGTCACCTATGTTGCATGATTTGCTTGACCTGGTAGTAGTCAGTATCGCTTCGGATATTGTACCGGTGACAGGGGAGAATCGAATTTTGGCTTATTTTGGACTGCAAAAGTTGAACTCAAATCCCTGCTTGGGACTAAAAACAATCATCAAATATTCAGGGCTTGAAGGATTAGAACTTACAATAAGCGACATTGTTTTTAAAATCGGACCACGTTTAAATGCTTCCGGACGAATTGAGCATGGGAAAAAATCTGTGGAGATTCTGACTATTGAAGATGAAACCGATGCCGGGAAGTTGGGTGAAGAAATTGATTCATTTAATGAAATCCGTAAAACCCTCGACCGTGATATAACACAGGAGGCTCTTGAAATGATTACTCGTAGTGAAGAGCTGGTCAAGCGTAAAACAACAGTTATCTATAACAGAGATTGGCACAAAGGAGTTGTGGGGATTGTCGCTTCACGACTTACGGAATCATTTTACAGGCCAACGGTCGTATTGACCGAGTCAAATGGACTCGCAACCGGTTCGGCACGATCGGTTAAAGATTTTGATCTATATGAGGCAATTGGTGCTTGTAGTGACTTGCTCGAGTCATATGGAGGGCATATGTATGCTGCCGGACTAACCATGAAGATCGAAAATATTCCTTCCTTCATGCGTCGGTTTGAAGAGGTCGTCTCAAGTATGATTACAGAGAAACAAACTTTCCATATGATTGATGTTGATGCAAGATTACTATTGTCTGATTTGACACCTAAATTCTTCAGGATTCTCAAACAATTCGAACCTTATGGACCACATAATATGCGGCCTGTTTTTGTGACCGAAGGAGTTTTCGATTATGGAACCAGTCGTGCTGTCGGTAGAGACAATGAACATCTAAAACTTGATATAACTGATTTCCCAAATTCAAGTAAGGTTTATGCCGGTATCGCTTTTTCTCAAGCTGATAAAGTGGAAATAGTCAAACAAAGCCTTCCTTTTAGTATTTGTTATTCAGTAATGGAGAATGAATTTAGAGGAAAAGTCTCGATGCAGCTCTATGTGCGTGATATAAAAGCACAAAGTCAGGATTACTAATTACATTTTTTTCTATGGATTTTAAATTATCAAAAGACAAAAGCGGTCTGACTCCCAGACATATCGTTCTTGGTGTCCAGTTTTTGTTTGTTGCTTTCGGAGCAACAGTCCTTGTTCCTCTTCTCGTAGGGATTGACCCTGCTGTCGCGTTGTTTTGTGCAGGGTTGGGAACCTTAATCTTTCATCTGGTAACAAAAGGGAAAGTTCCCATATTTTTGGGAAGTAGTTTTGCATTTATTGCTCCAATTATTCAGTCCACAAAATTATATGGCTTACCCGGCACAATATCCGGGCTTGTTGCTGTCGGTTTTGTATACGGCGTAGTTTCTGCGTTGGTCAAATTCAGAGGAATCAAATTTATTGAACGGATGTTTCCAGCAGCAGTTGTCGGACCAGTAATCATGATTATTGGACTTTCATTAGCAACTACCGGTGTCAATATGGCTAAATCTAACTGGTTGATTGCGGTTGTTACATTGTCGACTGCAATCGTTGTTGTTGTATTTGGGAGAGGGATGTTGAAACTTATTCCTATTTTCAGCGGGATCATTGTTGGTTATCTTTTATCTCTTGTTTTTGGAAAAATTGACTTTACGGCTGTGAATCAGGCTGCATGGTTCTCTTTGCCCAAATTTGTTTATCCGCAATTTAATTGGGGGGCTGTTTTGTATTTGATTCCGGTCGCAATTGCTCCTGTAATTGAACATGTGGGAGACATCTATGCAATCGGGAATGTTGCCGACAAGAATTTTGTAAAGGATCCGGGCTTACATCGTACCATGTTGGGGGATGGGTTGGCTTGTTCTGTGGCCGGATTATTAGGAGGACCTCCTGTTACGACCTATGCAGAAGTAACAGGTGCAATTTCTTTGACCAAAGTAACAGAACCGATCTTGCTTCGTATTGCAGCTATTGCAGCGATTATATTCTCATTAGTTGGTAAGATTAATGGATTTTTGAAAACAATTCCTGAAGCAGTACTTGGCGGAATCATGCTTCTTCTTTTTGGTATGATTGCTTCAATTGGAATTAAAACATTGATTGATTCAAGAACAGATTTGTCAGTTACAAGGAATCAGGTTATTGTCTCAATTGTTATGACAGTTGGAATTGGTGGGGCAGTTATTCAATGGGGTAGTTTCTCTTTAGGTGGTATTGGCCTCGCTTCAGTCGTTGGAATGGTCTTGAATCTTATTCTTCCACAGGAAAAGGAAAAAGCAAAAGGCACCTCGGTTAAATTGAGTTAAGGTCGTAATTATAGAGTAAGTTTAATGACCGCACGACTATTGAAGGATGGTCGGATATAAAAAGAGGTCGACATAGGTTTAATCCTACGGCGACCTCTTTTATGATATAGCAGAACCCTGTGTTTTTGGTCTAAATCAGATTAGATTGACCCTAATTGATCAGAATTATATGCCTTTACAAGGTCGCGCATGTTATATGTCGAAGCCATGGTTTCTCCATAGGCCCCAGCTGAATGTATTGCAATAATATCTCCTCGTTGAGCTCTTGCGACCATCATGCCTTTCCCGAATGTATCAGACGATTCACAGATCGGACCGACGATGTCATACTTTTCAGCAGGCAAAGAAGAAGTGAGATTGCTTACCGCATGCACTGCTTTATACAAGGCCGGACGGATAAGTTCTGTCATTCCGGCATCCAGAATTAAGAATTTGGTCTCCAGACCTTGTTTTAGATACAATACTTTTGAGATTAGATGACCGCATTGTGCAACCACAGATCGGCCAAGTTCAAAATGAAGCTGTTGACCTTCTCTCATGCAAAGATTATCGTTGAATGCTTTAAAATAAGAGGCAAAATCAGGGATTGGTTCTTTTTCAGGATTCTCGTAGTTGATTCCCAATCCACCACCAACATTGATGTGATCAAGGGTAAACCCATTTTCTTCAAACCATTCCTGAACCTTATTTACTTTCAGACTTAATTCTTCGAATACTGAGATATCAGTAATCTGAGAGCCGACATGAAAGTGTATCCCCGTAAGACGGATATTCGATAGTGCTTTTAAGGTTCGGCCGACAGCCTTAAAATCCCAATGATTGATTCCGAATTTATTATCTTTAAGT
>JAUZOB010000120.1 GCA_030706665.1 Bacteroidota bacterium | reverse complement strand
TTATTCAGAAAAAGGATATCGGAATATCATCCTTTTCCCCAATGAGAAACAGATTGACCGACTAAAGGCTATCTTTAAAGAAAACGGGCATAAGGCTGAGTTTGAACCTATCTTAAAAGTACTCCATGAGGGTTTTGTGGATCATGACCTGAAGATTTGTTGCTATACCGACCATCAGATCTTTGAACGGTATCACCGTTTCCGGATGCAGGAGAATAAGCCCAACCGACAGGCGATGACTATTAAAGAGCTTAACATGCTCCATCCGGGAGATTATGTGGTTCATATTGACCATGGGATCGGTAAATTTTCCGGATTAGTCCGAATGGAGGTAAACGGAAAGATGCAGGAGGTAATCAAACTGGAATTCAGGGACCGGGATGTAATATTTGTAAGTATCCATTCGCTGCACCGGATCTCTAAATATAAAGGTAAAGACGGGACCGAGCCTTCAATTAGCAAACTGGGTTCCGGAGCATGGCAAAAACTTAAGAATCGGACCAAGGCTAAAGTTAAAGATATAGCCCGCGAGCTGATTTTACTCTATGCCAAGCGAAAAGAGGAACAAGGCTATACTTTTTCACCTGATTCGTATCTGCAGGAAGAGCTGGAGGCATCTTTTATCTATGAAGATACTCCCGACCAGATGAAAGCGACCCAGGCTGTCAAGGAAGATATGCAAAAGGCGATGCCGATGGACCGGCTTGTTTGCGGAGATGTAGGTTTCGGGAAGACGGAAGTTGCCATTCGGGCGGCATTCAAAGCAGTTACCGATTCGAAGCAGGTGGCCGTCCTTGTCCCCACTACGATTCTCGCCTTGCAACACTATAAAACATTCTCTGAACGATTAAGCGATTTCCCGGTTAAGGTTGAATACATCAGCCGTTTAAGAAAGAGTTCGGATGTTACCCGTATCAAAAAGGAGATCAAAGAAGGGAAGATCGATATCCTGATTGGGACTCATCGCATTGTCAACAAAGATCTACACTTCAAAGATCTTGGTTTACTGATTGTCGACGAAGAACAAAAGTTTGGAGTCTCGGTTAAAGATAAGCTGAAACAACTGAAAGTAAATGTCGATACTTTAACACTGACAGCGACCCCGATTCCCCGTACCTTACAGTTCTCACTGATGGGTGCGCGCGACTTATCAATCATCAATACCCCGCCACCGAACAGATACCCCATCCAAACAGAGGTATATGAATTTAATGAAGATATTATCCGCGAGGCCATCAATCTTGAATTGTCCAGAAGCGGTCAGGTATTCGTAATTCACAACCGGGTTCAAAATATTCGTGAAGTAGAGAATCTAATTCGACGACTCTGTCCGAAAGCAAAGACTATTGTCGGGCACGGGCAGATGGATGGTGAGGTATTGGAAAAGATCATGCTCGATTTCATCAATGGAGAGTATGATGTGCTGATTGCTACAACCATCATTGAGTCGGGGCTCGACATTCCGAATGCAAATACAATCATCATTAATAATGCCAATAGTTTCGGGTTAAGCGAACTGCATCAGTTAAGAGGAAGAGTCGGCCGTTCGAACAAGAAGGCCTTCTGTTATCTTCTGGCCCCTCCCCTGCATGAGCTGACCCAGGAGGCACGCCGACGACTCAAAGCCATTGAGGAATTCTCCGAACTCGGAAGCGGTTTCAATATTTCCATGCAGGATCTTGATATACGGGGAGCCGGGAATCTGTTGGGTGCAGAGCAAAGCGGGTTTATTGCCGATATCGGATTTGAAACCTATCACCGTATCCTGAACGAAGCCATTCAGGAATTAAAACATGATGAGTTTAAAGAGCTTTTTGCAGACGAACAAAAAGACAAGGCTGCACAAACATTTCTGAAGATCAACTATGTCAGCGATTGTCAAATTGATACCGACTTAGAGCTTCTGTTCCCCGATTCATACATCACGAATATTTCCGAACGAATGCTATTGTATCGGGAACTTGACAACATGGAAGATGAAGAACAGCTAAGCACGTTCTACAACAACCTGCTTGACCGTTTCGGAAAGTTACCGCAGGAATCTCTTGAGTTACTTGAAGTCGTCAAGCTGCGATGGCTCGCGATCTCACTGGGTATGGAAAAGATCATCCTGAAAAATAAAAAGATGATTTGTCATTTTATTTCGAATCAAAACTCTGAATTCTTCAAAACAAAAGAGTTTGGACAGATCTTGAATTACGTGATGCTCCATCCCAAAATTTGTAGTATGAAGGAAGGACATCAGAAATTGACACTTACCATTAATAATATGAGAACAATAAATGAAGCCCGATTGTTGCTTGATAAAATGAGGACAGGTATTCCCGAATAAAATATATTAACAATGAAAGGAATACATCCTATTTAGAATGTGTGTCTGAGTTATACGACAAAAATACAAATGTTGAGATTTGTGTTTTATCTGTTGTTTTCTTCAATCCGCTCGTTAAATAAATTAAACTTGCGCAGGTTGGTATGACAAATTTTAGTTGAATTAAGACAAAGTGTCTATCTTTGAAGCTTGTTAAAACCATTTTTAAAACCCACTATATCTATGGATTTATCAAAAAAGTTAGTGTCTCCGAATAAGCTGTTTGCAGGAGCAACTTACTATCTCCCCAAGAACATGGCACACAGCGACATTATCACCAAGTACGAAAAGATTCCGACCCTCATCTTTAATGATGCATCTGATGCATATAAAGATGTAGCGCAAGAGATCGCCGCATTAATCAAAGAGAAACAAGCCAAAGGGGAAGCTTGTGTTCTCGGTCTTTCTTCGGGGACAACCCCGGTCGGGTTATATAAAGAGTTGATCCGGCTGCATAAGGAAGAAGGAGTAAGCTTTAAAAACGTTGTTGCATTCACGCTCGACGAGTTTTATAAGATGGACATCAAATCTCAGCAGAGCTATACTGAGTTCATCCTTCAGAACCTGATCGAACAGGTTGACATCGATCCTGATAAGTTCTTCTTCCCTGATTCTTCTCTTCCGATCGAAGAGATGCATGAAGCATGTAAAGCTTATGAGCAGAAGATTGAAAGCTACGGTGGCATCGACCTTCAACTGTTAGGCGTTAGCCGTAACGGAGTTATCGGATTCAATGAGCCCGGTTCCAGTTTTTATTCACGCACCCGCGTAATTGTTCTGGATACTCAAACTCGTTCTCAATCTGCCTCAAAGTTTAACGGACTGCAGAATGTTCCCAGACGAGGAATCACCATGGGGATTCAAACAATCCTGAAAGCTAAAAAAATTATACTTCTGGCTATTGGTGAGCATAAAGCTCCTATCATCAATGCGACTGTCGAAGGAGATATCACTGATAAGAATCCGGCTTCATTCTTGCAAAACCACCCCAATGTCAAGGTTGTGGTTGACTCTTATGCCGCAATGAATCTTATCCGTGTTAAAACTCCATGGCTTGTAGATACCTGCGATTGGACCAATGAACAATTAGTCTGTAAAGCAGCAGTCTGGCTTTGTCAAAAAACCGGTAAGACTATCTTAAAGCTCACTGACAAGGATTACAATGACAATGGACTGAGTGATCTGATTGCTCAGGAAGGGGCAGCGTACAAACTCAACATCAGAGTATTCAATGAACTTCAGCATACCATTACCGGATGGCCGGGAGGTAAACCGAATGCCGACGACACCTATCGCCCGGAACGTAAAGACCCGGCACAAAAACGTGTCGTTGTTTTCTCTCCACACCCTGACGATGATGTAATCTCCATGGGCGGAACCTTGCTTCGTTTAGTTGAACAGGGACATGAGGTTCATATGGGATATGAAGTATCCGGAAATTATGCAGTTGCCGATGACTATGTTTCTCGCTTTCTGTTATTCCTGGATGAATGTACTCAGGAATATGACAAAGAAAATCCGAAACACGCTGATTACATCAAAAAGATTCGTGATTTTCTTTCTGCAAAACAACAGGGTGAGCATGACATCATCGAATTAAGAAAGATGAAAAGTCTTATTCGCAGGATGGAAGCGAAAGCAGCTGTTAAATATCTCGGGGTTAAAGAACAGAACATTCATTTCCTCAACCTTCCGTTTTATGAAACAGGTACGGAACAAAAGATGCCTATCGGAGAAAAAGATGTTGAAATTATTTATAACCTGTTAAAGGACTTAAAACCTCAACAGATTTTTGCAGCAGGCGACCTTTCCGACCCGCATGGCACTCACCGTGTTTGTCTGGATGCTGTTTTATATGCATTAGAGATGCTAAAAGACGAAGAGTGGATGAAGGACTGCTGGGTATGGCTTTATCGCGGAGCATGGGCTGAATGGGATATTGACCAGATTGAAATGTGCGTCCCGATTAGTCCTGAAGAACTAATGCGTAAACGTGAAGCGATCCTGCGTCATGGTTCACAAAAAGAAGGTGCAATGTTCCTGGGAGAAGACGTCAGAGAATTCTGGCAGAGAGCTGAAGACCGGAACCATGCGACTGCTGATCTATATGACAGTTTAGGGATGGCAGAATACGAAGCGATGGAAGCTTTCGTAAAATACTGGCCTTAGTAGATACTCTACCACGAAATAACAAGGAGCCTTTGCTTAATGCAAAGGCTCTTTTTATTATTGTTTCAATAAGTTATCAATCTCCTGATTGAACTCTTCTAAAAATTCATCATAGAATTTACCGGTTGCAGGCCCGTTGTATCCGGTATGGATTCTACTCACCTTCCCTTTCTTATCAATAAAGATTGTTGTCGGGAAAGAGAAGACAGCTTTCAACGCGGGTAACGCTTTAGAAGCCGCATCGGTACCGGCCTGTCCTGCAAAAAGAATGTCATAATCAACTCCGTATTTCTTCTTTAAAAGAGACAATGTTGCTTTTGCAGAGGCTAAATCTTTTTTCCGTTCAAAGGCTAGTCCGATAATCTCCACTCCCCGCTCCTTATTCTTTTTGTACCAGGGAGCCAGGAAAGAAATCTCGTCATTGCAGTTTGGACACCAACTCCCCATAATAGAGATCACTACGACTTTATCTTTGTATTTCGGATCTTTAAGCGAAACAGGATTTCCATTCAGATCAGGAAAAGTAAAGTCAATTGAAGAAACTCCATCTTTCAATTTTGTCAGACTATAGGGATCAGGAAGTGCAGCTTTCGCATTCCGGACTCCTTTGATTGATATTTTACCTCTGGAAGTGATGAATTCAGCTTCGATCTCATTTTGATTGACAAATTTTCCTTTAATCAGATAAGGGTTCGAACCGCTAAACGCAGACAGATAAAAATCGGCACCTTGCACCGTTCCTTCAAAGTATCGATAATCTCCGGTAGTAGTCAAAATAGTACCGGTCAGATTATTCGTCTTTTGATCAAAAAGACCGACAACTTCCTCTGTATTATCAGGATAAATCATTTTCAAATCCCAGGTCCCAGACAATGAAGCTTTCGGTGCGATGTTTTTATTTTCAAATCTTGCTTTACGTCCGTAATCAGCCGTAAATGCAAGACCTCCATTCGATTTGGAAAGGCTTAACTTTCTAAAGACGCCATTAAATTTATTTCCCTCAACCTTCCCGATGATGACCGCATCATATAATTCAACCGGAATAAATACAGAGTCGTTTTTCTGAACGATATGATTCAAAGCGGCCCTTTCCTTTCCATTTATCAGAAAAACCGTTGCATTGGATGCATTCGTTCCTTTTACTTCAAATACGAAAGGAACTTCATTTTCCTGTAAATGAAATACACCTCTCCAGAAACCTTCCTTCAGAAAAGGTCTGTTTTGAGCTATTGCCCCAGCCCCCCAGAACAGGCTTATGAATAAGATATAAAATTTCAAAGTCAGACGAGTTTGCATAATCTCAACATTTATAAATTATCGATCCCAAATTATTTCAGAAATCAGTTGCGAATTTAAAGTAAAAAAGAATCAGAAGAGAGATTCCTCTTCCGATTCTTTTAACGGATCAAACTTAATGAGATAAAAATAGCAATTGATGCTTTAGCTCTTAATAGACGTCAAACCATAATTTAGTTGTCAGCGCATCTGTTCCCTGATGGGCAACTGCAGCCTGATAACTTTTCAGGTTCAAGGACTGTTCGGAGCCCGGATAAATATAGCGTAATGGAAATTTACCATTTAATACACCGGCAACCGCAGGCGTTAATTGAGGATAATCGAGTCTTCTCCATTCTGCAAATGCTTCCAATCCTTGTCCGAATAGAGCAATCCATTTCTGGTTCCCTATTGATTTACGGAAATTCGAAGCATCATATGCAACACCGGACTGTGCCAGATATGCTGAGATAGTGGCCGCATCTGTTATTCCAAACTGTTTGAAGGATGCTGTAATCGCCTGATTATACAAATCCTGAGGATCCTCACTTGAAAATCCTCTGGCAGCAGCCTCTGCTCTGTCAAATAGCACTTCGGCAGTAGTCAGGATAACAGCAGGTGTTTGGGCTGTGGTAAAATAAGTGCCAAGTTTTGAGGTCTTAGAGAAACCAAGATTGCTGGCATCTGTTGTTGTCAATCCATTCGGGACTCCGACATATCCTTGTGGTGTTGCTGTTTCGGTTTTATTTGCAAAGACCGGTAACCGGGGATCGTTCAAACTTCTCAATGTTTCCACAATGCTTTTACTTACCCGGTAATCATCGCGGGTTTCAAAGAATAATGCAATCGGATTCTGATTTGGAGAAGCAAGGTAATTCAACTGAGCAGTTTCCCCGTCTCCGATCAGTTTATCTTTCGGAATTTCAGAAATAACACTTTGAGCCAGCTCCGGTTCACGGTCGGCAATACGCAATGCAATGCGGTAACGTAATGAATTGGCAAATTTGATCCATTTATTCAGATTACCGGAATAAAGAACATCACCCTTGATAGCCTTCCCGCTTGGATCAATCAATCCGGCAGCAGTCTTAAGATCGTTAAGCAGACTATGATAAACATCCTTTTGGGCATCATATTTTGGTGTAATATGGTTATCAATATCGATTGCCTCACTATAAGGAATATCTCCATATGCATCCGTCAACAGTAAGAACACCCAGGAGCGCAATACTAATCCCACTCCTTTATAATTAGGGTTTGCATTTTGATCGCCTAATTCAATAATCTTCGAGATATCGGTAAGACTGCCTGAATAAAAACTTTTCCAGGGGCTTTCAAAACTTGCACTGGTAAAGATATAACGATCGACATCGGTATATTGGATTTTAGCGACATGCTGAACGAACAGCAGAGTCCCGTTCAAATTATTGGTAGTCCCCCAGTAAGTATCAGCCGTAGATTTAATCGCGTTGGTTAAAAGGTAATCGGGCTGAGCAACCGGTGTTTCATTCGGATTTATATTTGTCCTTTCCAGATCATCCGAGCAAGACGCAGCAGAAAAAATGAATAGGACCGCAAATAATATAGTTGATATTTTCATGACTGTTATTGTATTAAATTTTGAAATGGATTAAAAGTTCAATCTCAAGCTAAAGCCAAGACTGCGGGTCGTCGGTAATGTCAAATCTTCCTGACCTTGTCCGTTTCCGGTATTCAAAGCTGTTTCAGGGTCGATGTTCGGTACATTCTTATGAATGATCCACAGATTCCTGCCGATAAATGAGAGGGATGCAGAACTTGCCCCCAGCTTACTTGTCCATCTGGAAGGAAGGGCAAACCCAAGAGTTAACTCGCGTAATTTCACATAGGTTGAACTAAACACATTATGCTCGTCAATGCCATACAATGCTTTATAATACTGCTCGGCCGGAAGAATTGCCGTATTTGCCGCTCCGCTTTCTGTTACCCCCTTAAAGATAATCCCGTCATGATAAACGGTTTCTCCATTCGGTACAGAAGCGCTACCGATCAATTGAACAGGGGAAGTACTCTTATTATTTCCGGAATAGTAATAGGCTAACCCTCCGTGCTCTGCATCGCGTCCCGGTAAAGTCTGAGCCAAAACACCCGTGTATAGTCCTGTTGCATAACTTCCGGAATAAAGAGACCCTCCGACTTTTGCATCAACCAGGAAACTCAGGGTAACTCCTTTGTAAGAGAAAGTATTGGTAACGCCACCGGTCCATTTCGGCTGGAAAGATCCTAATGATTTTCTATTCGAATCTGCTTCGGGAATACCATTGGCATCAACAACAATCTGTCCTTTATCATTGCGCAGATATGCAGTTCCTAACAGAGTTCCATATTTTTGACCAATAGGAGCAACAATATCGACATCATAGGTATCGATGCGATAAGACTGCAATAATCCTGCATCATCAAGCTTAAGTACCTTACTCCTGTTTGTTGCAAAATTGGCAGTTACATCCCATTTGAATCCGTTGGTACTAACAGGAGTAACATTCAATTGCGCTTCAAATCCTCTGTTGTTAATCTTACCGGCATTCAGCAATTTTGAGTTATAACCGGTACTCGGGCTTACATCCAGATTCAGGATTTGATTGTAACTATTGGTATTGTAATAGCTCAAATCAACTTTTACCCTGTTGTTAAAGAGTCCGATTTCAGTTCCCACTTCTGAAGAAGAAGTAGTTTCAGGTTTCAGTTTCGAGTTCAGCGATTTGTCATTCACGGTCAATAACGGATTGCTTCCGAAGGGTGTATTGAACGGATAGGTATTTACCAAAAGATATGGATCGCTGTCTTTCCCCACTTTTGACCATCCTCCGCGAACCTTCAAATAAGAAAGGGCATCGCTTTTAATATCCAGAGCGTCGGATAAGATAACACTGGCATTGACCGAAGGATAGAAATAAGAGTTATTTTGAACCGGAAGCGTTGAAGACCAATCGTTTCTTGCAGTCACATTTAAAAATGCATAGTTCCTGAATGAAAGCTGTCCGGAAGAGAATACACTGTTTTTCTTCTGTTGACTATAGTAACTTGATGAAACCAGCGGATCACGTGAGTTATTTAATGTGTATAAGCCGCTCACTGCCAATTTTGGAGCCTTCTGATCATTTGACTCGTAATAATTGGACTGAAGGTTGCCCCCGGCGAGAATATCCAATGCGAAATCATCTGACAGCTTTTTATTGTAATCCAGAGTCAACTCAACATTGTTTTCATTTAACGCATAGGCAGTTTCCTGATATGAACCGTAAGGAGTCCCGTTGGTACCATAAGCAATTCGTATTTTACGACGGTCATTGTAATGATCATTCCCAATCCTCAGGTTTGCAGTGAAATTTTCCCAAAATTTGTAATT